>NZ_SSNX01000011.1 GCF_004801415.1 Deinococcus sp. KSM4-11
GATGGTGCCCACGTTCACGTGGGGCTTCGTGCGCTCGAACGTTCCTTTCGCCATGTTCTCTACTCCCTCCAAGCGGTGGGGTCACACACCAAAACGGCCCTTTGATCGGGTTTCCCCCGCGCATACCGCAGGGTTCTGGTGGGCATCCCACATTGGGTTGGTTCTCGCCAGGGCGGTGTCCCGCCATGCTGGCACGCTGCGCCGGAACTCCAGTTCCTGTTGAGGAACCGTGCGTAAGCGGTGAAGCTCACGACGCACCGACTAATGAGGGTACAGGATTTAGCGTGGCCATGCAAGCCAAGCATCGTGTGCCCTTCGCGTCACACCCATTTCATCGACCAAAGCGCCGGCGCGATGTCCAGATCTGGCGGACACCTCGCTTGCTTCCGCTGAGCCTAGGGCCGGTTCGTGTAAGCGACCACGGAGCGGTCGAAGGCTCCGATCAGCATCACAATCCCGATCACCGTGCCGACCGGGAAGAGGAGAAGGCTGAGCACCGCGATCACGATGCTCGATACGCGGCCCCAGCTCCGCCCCTCCATCACCGCGCGACGGGTGTAATAGAGCCACAGAATCAGCCCCGCCGTGACGACAAACGAGATCCATAAGGTCACCTGAATCTGCTCCGGCGTGAGCTGGATCGGCGGCAGACCCGACGCGCTATTAAGCTGCGCGAGCATTTCATTGAGCGCTCCACCGGAAAACGGCACGGTCAGCAGGGAGATCGCGTTGTAGACCAGCCCGATCAGCAGCGGCACCGTCAGGAAGGCCAGGCGGGGCGGGCGCACGACGGGTTCAGCGGGAGGGCGGGGGGTGGAGTTGTCTTCAGGCCAGCTCATCGCCCCCACAGTACCCGACTGGCTTCCCGCAGCGGCCCGGCGTGAACCAAACCGAAAAAACCCGCCACGAGGGCGGGTCTTTCAGCAAGAAATATGTCCTTACTTCTTCATCAACTGCTGCGCGATGTTGTTCGGCACCTGGCTGTAGTGGTCGAAGAACATGCTGTAGCTGGCGCGGCCCTGCGTCATGGAGCGCATGTCGGTCGCGTAGCCGAACATCTCGCTCAGCGGCACGAAGGCCTTGACGATCTGTGCGTTGCCACGGGCTTCCATGCCCTGGATCTGACCACGGCGGCTGTTCAGGTCGCCGATGATGTCACCCATGAAGTCGTCGGGCACGGTGACTTCGACGCGCATGATGGGTTCGAGCAGCGCGGGGGCGCCCTTCTGGACGGCTTCCTTGAGCGCCATGCTGCCGGCGATCTTGAAGGCCATTTCCGAGGAGTCGACTTCGTGGTAGCTGCCGTCATAGATGGTGACTTTCATGTCCACGACCGGGAAGCCCAGCATGGGGCCGGACTGCATGGCTTCCTCGATGCCCTTCTGGGCCGGGCCGACATACTCGCGGGGCACGGTGCCGCCCACGATGGCGTTCTCGAACACGAAGCCCGCACCGGGTTCCAGCGGCTCGGCCTTGATCTTCACGTGACCGAACTGACCACGGCCACCGGACTGACGGACGAACTTCCCTTCGACGTCCACCGCGCGGGTGATCGTCTCGCGGAAGGCCACCTGCGGCGCGCCCACGTTGGCTTCGACCTTGTACTCGCGCTTCAGGCGATCCACCAGGATTTCCAGGTGGAGTTCACCCATGCCCGCGATGGTCGTCTGACCGCTTTCCTGATCCGTCTCGACGCGGAAGGTGGGGTCTTCTTCGGCCAGCTTCTGCAGGCCCACGCCCATCTTTTCCTGGTCGGCCTTGGTCTTGGGCTCGATGGCGAGCTTGATGACGGGCTCGGGCACGTCGATGGATTCGAGCAGCACGAGTTCGTCGCCGTCGCCAATCAGGGTGTTGCCAGTGCCGGCGTCCTTCAGGCCGATCACGGCCCCGAGTTCCCCGGCCTTGAGTTCCGTGGTTTCCTCGCGGCTGTTGGCGTGCATCTTCAGCAGGCGGCCCACACGTTCACGCTTCTCTTTAGTCGCGTTGTACACGTAGCTGCCGGACTGCAGGGTGCCGGAGTAGATGCGCACGAAGGTCAGGCGGCCCACGTAGGGGTCGGCCATGATCTTGAACGCCAGTGCGGCCAGCTTGCCTTCGGGATCGGCGGGGAACTCGCGGGTTTCCTCGGTGCCTTCGATCTTGCCCTTGATGGCGGGGACTTCCAGCGGGTTGGGCAGGTAGTCCACGACTGCGTCGAGGAGCAGCTGCACGCCCTTGTTCTTCAGGGCGCTGCCGCACAGCACCGGGAAGATGCGCTTCTCGATGGTGCCCTTGCGGATCGCGACGATCAGTTCCTCGACGGTCGGCTCTTCGCCTTCCAGGAACTTCATCATGACGTCCTCGTCCACCTCGGCGGCGGCCTCGATGAGCTGGGCGCGCATCTCGGCAACCTTGTCCGCGTACTGGGCGGGAATTTCGCCGACCTCGATGTCGGTGCCCAGATCGTTGGTGTACGTGTGGGCCTGCATCCGGACGATGTCGATGATGCCCTTGAAGTCGTTCTCCTGGCCCATCGGGTACTGGATGGGAGCCGGGATCGCGCCGAGGCGTTCGCGGATGTCCGAGAGCACGAGTTCGAAGCTCGCGCCGGTCTTGTCCATCTTGTTCGAGAACGCGATGCGGGGGACGCCGTAGCGGTCGGCCTGGCGCCACACGGTCTCGGACTGGGGCTCGACGCCCTGGCTGGAGTCGAACACGGCGACCGCGCCGTCGAGCACACGCATGGAACGCTCGACTTCGATGGTGAAGTCCACGTGGCCGGGCGTGTCGATGATGTTGACCGTGTACTCTTCGCCGGTGCCGGAGTGCTTCCACTTGGCGGTGGTGGCGGCGGCCGTGATGGTGATGCCGCGCTCGCGCTCCTGCTCCATCCAGTCCATGGTGGCGGCGCCGTCATGCACCTCGCCGATGTTGTGGGTGCGGCCGGTGTAGTACAGGATGCGCTCGGTGGTGGTGGTCTTGCCGGCATCGATGTGCGCGGCAATCCCGATATTGCGGAAGTGGGTCAGATAGCTCTGGGCTTTGGTGGTCATAGGACTCCCTGATGGTGAACCGCTCCGGTGCTGAACACCGTCACGGATGCTGACTTTGGAGCTGGGCGGAACGCCGACGGGCAGCCTCGCCCCTGTTCCCAGAGTTCATCCCGTTCCACTCCGCACCAATCGGAACTGCGCCGCTTGCTGCTCCGTTTCACGGGACGCACTCTATTCCCTACTCGCTTCGCTCGGGCCTGACGGCCAGGATTACCAGCGGTAGTGCGCGTAGGCGCGGTTGGCTTCCGCCATGCGCTCGATGTCGTCCTTCTTCTTGATCGAGCCGCCACGGCCCTGCGCGGCGTCCATGATCTCGCCGGCCAGACGCTCGATGGCGGTGCGCTCGGGGCGACCTTCCACGGCCGTCATCATCCAGCGCAGCGTGAGGCTCTGCTGGCGGCGCACGCCGACTTCCACGGGTACCTGGTAGGTGCTGCCCCCCACGCGGCGGCTGCGGACTTCCACGCGCGGCTTGATGTTGTCATAGGCCTGCTTGAAGATCTTCAGGGACTCCTGGCCGGTGCGCTCCTGCACGAGCTTCATGGCTCCGTAGAAGATGCGGCTGGCGAGGTTCTTCTTTCCGTCCTGCATGATGCGGTTGATCATGGCGCTCACCAGCACGTCCTGGTAGACCAGGTCGGGCAGGATGGGGCGCACTTCAGCTTGACGACGACGTGCCATGGTTCTCTCCTTGGTGCTCTACACGCCCGTATTCAGGGGCGGTTCAACTGCTTCACTGGCATCACCCCTGTGGGGAAAGGCCGCTCACCGTACGGCTGTGGCGGGATTCATGCTCCCACGCACGCTGATGGGTTACTTCTTCTTGGCACCCGCGGCGGCCGCGCCGGCCTTGGGCTTCTTGGTGCCGTACTTGGAGCGGCTCTTGTTGCGATCCTTCACGCCCTGGGTATCGAGGCTGCCGCGCACGATGTGGTAGCGCACACCGGGGAGATCCTTGACACGGCCGCCGCGGATCAGCACGACGGAGTGTTCCTGCAGGTTGTGGCCTTCGCCGGGGATGTAGGCGGTGACTTCGAAGCCGCTCGACAGACGCACGCGGGCGATCTTACGCAGCGCCGAGTTCGGCTTCTTGGGCGTGGTGGTCTTAACGACCGTGCACACGCCGCGGCGGAAGGGGCTGCCCTTCAGGGCAGGAACCTTGCTCTTCTTCTGGAGGGTCAGGCGACCCTTGCGGAGCAGTTGCTGGGTGGTAGGCAGGGTGAATCACTCCTCAACGTTGCCCAGGAACAAACCTGGACGGAAATGGCGGGGAAGGAAGTCCGCCCACGCGTACGGGGCTGGACTGGGTTGGCTTCGGGGATGGCTGACCGCTGCCAAAGGGGCATGGATCAGGCCGGGAGGTCGTCACGCACCGCGCCACACAGACCGTCAGCATCGGTTGTCGGGGGTGGTATGAAGAAAAACGCCGTGACGCAACCCAGAGTCCGGGCCGTTTTCAACCTTCCCATGATACCCGCTCTTCCCCCAGCGCGCAAGCCCAGTGTGGAGGTGCGCGCGGTGGTTGCGACCTGCTGAAGCTGTGCTACACTCCCTTTCGCCCATCACTTACCCCGCGCGGAGAGGTGCCAGAGTGGTTGAATGGGTCAGTCTCGAAAACTGAAGTATGGGCAACTGTACCGTGGGTTCGAATCCCACCCTCTTCGCCACACACGGACGCCCCGGTCACCCCGACCGGGGCGCTCTGTTTTGACCGCCGATGGAGCGGGGGCACCAGGATTTCACGCCGCCACCTGTCTGACGCAGGCCGTCTCCGTGGCCGCCCAGATTTCTATAGACTTCCTCAAGACGAGCCGCTTGACGTCACGCCCCACCGCCCCACATGCCTGACACCCCTTCGCCACTGGAGCAGCGCCTGCAGCAGATCCGGATCTGGATCGTGGTGGTCGCCAATCTTGCCTACCTGCTCTACACGGTGCTGACCACCGTGGTCGGCCCAGACGCCTTTCACTGGGGGGATCTCCTGCATGGCGTCCACCGCACGCGGTACTGGGGGGGCTTCCTGACGCTGGGTGGTCTGCTGGCCGTGTGGGCCTGGCCGGCGCGGGTGCGGGAAATCTACCTGCCGTACGTGGCCACCCTGCTGCTGGTCAGTGTGGCGGAGGTGGTGAGCGTGGTCGCCAGCCGCACCATGCCCTTTCATCTGGCGCTGTGGTTGAGCGCCAACATGGCCATCGTGTTCCTGGTGTACGGCGCGCGGGGCGGCCTGCGGGCCTTCGCCCTGATCATGGTCGTGATCCTGGCCGCCCTGGTGTACACGGCGCCGATCACCGGCAACCTGCTGGCCGACTGGCTCACCACCCTGATCGTCATGACGGTCTCCGGGGCCAGCAGTTACCTGCTGATGACGCTGATCGAGAACAACATGCTGGTCAACGAACGCACCATCGAGGAACTCCGCACGGCCCGCATCGACCTGGTGACTGGCGTGCCGGGGCGCGCGATCACCGAACAGGCCCTGGAGCGGTCGTTGCAGAGTGCCCTGGCCAGCGGGCAGCCGCTGAGCGTGATCATCAGCGACATCGACCACTTCAAGAGCGTGAACGACCAGCACGGCCACAAGCGCGGAGACGAGGTGCTGCGCGCCTTCGCGGCCCGGATCGAGCGGCAGGTGCCCCACGGTCAGGTGGGCCGCTGGGGCGGAGAGGAATTTCTGATCCTGCTGCCGGGGTACGCCTACGCCACAGCGCGGGATCTGGCAGAGGCCCTGTGTCGGTCTGTGAAGGCGGAGGCGGTCGCGGGGATCAGCATCACCGCCAGTTTCGGCGTGTCGTGCCTGACCGACGATATGGCGACCACCGAGTCGCTGTTCACGGCCGCCGACTCGGCCCTGTACGCGGCCAAGCGCAGCGGCCGGAACCAGGTCGCGTAGGCCCGCGTTTCAGGGTGGCGGCTCCGGGGTGGCCTGCAGGATCAGGAGGCGAGCGCGCAGCACGGCCGCCCGCGTCGCCGCGAACACGACCGCGCCGTGTGCCTCGCGCCGCGCCTCGAGGTTCAGGGGCAGGTACAGCGCGTCGTACAGGGCCTGTCCGGCCTGGGCGAGCTTCACGAGTTCGGCCCGCCACGCGCTCTCGCCCGCCGGACTCCACGTCCAGGGATCGGTCTCGTCGGTCAGGAGGGCGTGCGGGTCGCTGAGGTGGGCGGCCGTGAATTCCAGGGTGTGGCGCAGGTGCAGGGCCACCTGGGCGGGCGCGGCGAGGCCCGGCGCCGGTGGCGTGCGGGCCTGCTGAACCGTGAAGGCATGCAGCGTGTGCAGCAGGCCCTCGCCCCGCGCGCTGAACAGTCCGGTCAGGCCGTCCGGGCCGTACAGCACTTCCCGCAGGCTGTCGCGCAGCAGTTCCGGCATCAGAGCTGTTCGGTGGGCCGCACCAGCAGTTCGTTGATCGCCACATGGCGGGGCCGGGTGACGATATACGTCACGGCGTCGGCGATGTCGTCGGCCTGGAGGCGTTCAATGTTCCTGAACCGCCGCTGCATGGTCGCCAGCACCTCGGGGCGCAGATGCGTGGGCAGTTCGGTCTCGACCGCGCCGGGTTCTACCACCGACACGCGCACGAACCGCCCGGCGACCTCCTGGCGCAGCCCCTCGGTGAACGCGGTCACACCGAACTTGGTGAGGTTGTACACGGCACTTCCGGCCCGCGCGACCCGCCCGGCCACCGAGGAGATGTTCACCAGATCGGCCACCTGCCTGGGGCCGTCTTCCGCCGCCTTCAGCAGGTGCGGCAGGGCAGCGTGGGCCACATACAGCAGGCCCTGGACGTTCAGGTTGACCATGCGTTCCCATTCCTCCAGCGGAGCGTGTTCCGCTGGGCCGAGCAGCATGACCCCGGCATTGTTCACGACCGTGTCGAGGCGTCCCCACTGCGCGGCGGCCTGCGCGACCGCGTCCAGAGCGGCCGACCGGTCCGTGATGTCGGCCGCGATGACCAGGGCCTCGCCGCCCTGCTGCGTGATCTGTGCGCCCAGGGCGTCCAGCCTCTCCTTGCGCCGTGCAACCAGCACCACGCGGGCGCCCTGCGCGGCGAGATGCCGGGCCGTCGCCTCGCCGATGCCGCTGCTGGCCCCGGTGACCAGGGCGACGGTGCCGTTCAGAGGGGGTGAAGTCGTCATGCCCAGCATTCTGCGCCTGAACGGTCAGCGGGGAGGAGGAACAGCGGCCTCGTCCGGGCCGGCACGTTGGACGGCATATAGAACCGTGAGGTAGTGCTCGGACGTCGTGCCGCCCTGGTCGTCCACCAGCCGCGCGATTTGCGCCAGCTCGTCGGGCCGGTCGGCAAAGTTCGGAAAGGTGGCGAACAGGGCGCGAACCTGATCCGTGGTCATCTGCTGCGACCAGCGGAACAGGGCGTGCCGGGGGTTCCCGAAGACACCTCCCTGCGTCAGTTCCGCTACGCGATCCTCTCGGTGCAGGGACCGGGGCGGATCGGGGTGGTGCATTCCCCACTGCCGGGTCAGGCGATCCAGGCCGACGCGGAAGGGCGTGTGAATGTCCGGATCACCGAACTCCGTCCACCACACGGCCAGCCAGCCTCCGGGCCGGAGGGCGGCCGCCAGGCGCGGCATCATCCGCTCGGCGTCCAGCCAGTGGAACGAGGTGGCGGCCACGCACAGGTCGTACGCCCCCTCCGGCAGGGGAAGGTCGTGGGCATCTCCCACCCAGACGTGCAGCCGGGGATCCGGCAGTCGCTTCTGCAATTCTCGCGCCAGAGCGGTACCGACCTCCAGGGCGTCGATCCGGCGGACGCCACGATCCAGCAGGTCTTGGGTGGCCTGACCGCTGCCCGGCCCCAGTTCCAGCACCCGGCTGTCGGCCCGCAGGGCGCCCCACGCCCGAAGCTGGTCGAACAGCGCCGGCGGGTAGCCGGGACGCGCCGCGCTGTACAGCGTGGCCACCCGGTCGAAATGCAGGTGCCGGGGACGGTCAGGCATGGGCGCAGGATAGGGCGGTGACCGCGCCGCTAGGCCACCATGCCGATGCGCCCAGCGCGGCGCCTCCCCTACCGTGGGAGCACGATGATCAAGCTCTTCAAGTGAATGCACACGTTCCGCAGGCAGCCTCTGTTTTAAACTGAGGCCAATGCCAGAACGTATGCCCACGCTGCTACGCGGACGATGTCCGGGTGGCCTGGAATGCGTTGGATTCAAATCTCACCCTCTTCAACCTATAAGGAAGTGACTCCACATCGATAAAGTGCATGGCAACACCTCGGGTCTGCGACCCGCACAACTGAAATCCCTCGGCAACCTGTACCGCCGCCGCATCGAACCCGGCCGGGTCGGATCGCCCGAACTGGCCCGGAACCTCGCGGAACTGTCGAGCGACATCCGCCGCGAGGTCGGCGTGCTCATCGACCGGCGCGGGCGCGTGATCTCGGTCAGCGTGGCCGACGCCAAGGGCACCGAGTTCCCGGATCTGCGCATGGGCGAGAACCGCCTGGCGGGCTTCCACCTGCTGCACACGCACCCGCGCGGCGGGGCCCTGAGCAAGGGCGACCTCTCCACGCTGTTCCTGCGGCGGCTGGACGCCGTGAGCGCCGTCGAGGTGCGCGACGGTGGGCAGCCGGGGCTGGTACACACCGCGCACCTCACGCCCCCCGGTACGGTCGGCGAGGAGGAGGACTGGCGTATCCTGCCCCCCGTGCCCGCGTTCCAGATCGACGAGTTCGACCTGGGCGCGCAGGTCACGGCGCTGGAGCAGGAAATCGCCCGCGCCGCCCGCACGCGGGAATCGAAAAAAGACCATGAGCGCGCCATTCTGGTGCAGATCGACCAGGGTGAATTCGATTCCGAAGACCGCCTGGACGAGCTGGCCGAACTGGCCCGCACGGCCGGCGCGGAGGTCGTCCACAAGGAACTGGTCTACCGCCGCAACCTGAAACCCGGCACGCTGGTCGGGGCCGGGAAGCTGGAGGAACTGACCAGCAGGGCGTACCACCTGGACGCGGACCTGCTGATCTTCGGGCAGGAACTGGGGGCCGCCCAGGCGCGCGAGATTGAGGCCGCCACCGGCCTGAAGATCATCGACCGCACGCAGCTGATCCTGGACATCTTCGCGCTGCACGCGCAGGGTGTGGAATCCAGGTTGCAGGTGGAACTGGCGCAACTGCGGTACATGAAACCCCGCCTGCTGGGCGCGGGCGGACAGCTCTCGCGGATCGGCGGGGGCGGGGGCAGCGCGGGCGGCGGGGCCATCGGCACGCGCGGGCCGGGCGAGACGAAGCTGGAGCTGGATCGCCGCCGCATCAACGACCGACTGTCGTTCCTGGAAAAACAACTGGAAAGCGTGGCCCAGCGCCGCGAGGAACGCCGCAAGACCCGCGAGCGCAACGCCGTGCCGGTCATCTCGATCGTGGGCTACACCAACGCGGGCAAGAGCACGCTGCTGAACGCCTTCACGCACGCCGCCGAGGAACCGAGGCGCGTGCTGGCCGAGAACAAGCTGTTCGCCACGCTGCGCCCCACGTCCCGACAGGGCTACCTGGAGGGCATCGGGCCGGTGGTGCTGACCGACACCGTGGGCTTCATCCGCGACCTGCCCAAAGACCTGACGCGGGCCTTCCGGAGCACGCTGGAGGAAATCGGGGACGCGGACGTGCTGCTGCATGTCGTGGACGCCGCTGCCCCAGGCGCGGATACCCGCCTGGACGCCGTGAACCGCATTCTGGAGGAGCTGGGCTTCCGGGAGATGCCCACCGTGATCGCCCTGAACAAGGCCGACGCCGCCGATCCGGACGTGCTGGAACGCGAGATCGAACGCACCGAGGGCGGCATTCCGGTCAGCGCCCTGAAGAACCTGGGCATCCAGGCCCTCAAGGACGCCCTGATCGACGCCGTGGCCCTGGTGCAGCGCACCGAACTCGCGCAGCGGGAAGAAGCGAAGGAACTCGCCGCACAGTACCGCTGAGCACGGTTCACGCGGGGCAGAGGCGACACAACTCGCCTCCGCCCTTCTTTTTGGGGATGCACAGTCAGAACACCGGTGACAGGGTGGACGGATGACACCCGCCTGGACAGCCAGCACCCACCGGCCCCCGCCCGTCCCTGCCCGGTGAGCGGGCTGAACCTCCGCCGGGCGCTGCCTGCGGAACGTGGTGGGAATGTGCGAGGCTGGCACGCGATGTTCCGTTCCGTGGTCGCCTGGGGGTACCTGCTGCTCGTCGGGGCCGTGTGGGCGCTGTCGGAAGGAGTGGGCGAGCGCACCCTGCCGACCACGCTGCTGGTGTACACCCCGGCGCTGGCGTGGCTGGCCCCTGCCCCGCTGGTGCTGCTCTGGACCGTGTTCCGACGGCGGGGCGTGGCGGTGGCCCTGGCGGGTCTGGTGCTGGCCGCGTGGGGCGCGGGCCTGCTGCACTGGCGACCACAACAGGACAGCCCGTTGCGGGTGCTGACCTTCAACGTGAAGCGTGGGCAGGACACCACGCCCCAGCGGCTCGGCTCGCTGCTGCGCGGCGCGGATGCGGACGTCATCCTGCTCCAGGAGGCGAACTTTCAGGAAGTGACCTTCGGCGACGAGCTGCTGGCAAACCTTCCGGGCTACCGCATGGAGCGGGCGTACGAGACGACCATCCTGACACGCCTGCCGGTTCTGTCGTCGCGCGACATGAACTACCCGTCCGACTGGCGGGAGGTGCTGATTACGAAGGTGCTGTGGCGGGGCCAACCGCTAACGGTCGTGAATGCCCATCCGGGGCGCCTGAAGTTCGGTGACGCGCTGAAGGGGGATTTCAGCCTGCTGCGGCCGAGTCTGGCCACGCGCGCCGGGCAGGTGCGAACCGTGCTGGACGTCGTGACGGCCGAATCTGGCCGGCTGCTGCTGGGTGGAGATCTGAACACCCCGCCGCGCGGCCAGACGTACCGGGCGTTTGTGCAGGCGGTCGGGCCGGACGCCTTCGACACGGCCGGACGCGGCCCGGGCTGGACGTTTCCCGAGCTGTACGCCCGGATCGACCACCAATTCGCGCGCGGCCTGACGCCCACGCGGGCACGCGTGCTGAACGTGAACCAGAGCGACCACCGGCCTCTGCTCGTCGAGTACCGCTGATGCCCTGTCTCCAACATAGGAGGTCAACTGTGCCACCCACGCACGGCCTTCATTTCAGACGTGGTGACGGCAGGACGACCGAGCCAGCGTGAAGGCGCCTTCATGGCCCTGTGCTCCGGCCGACCCAAGGTCGCGGCACAGTGACGGCATCCCAGTCCCTGGAGGTTGCCCGCATGACCGACGCCTACGACCGCCCCCCGGCTCCGGCCACCGAACCCACCGATGTTCCCGCGCCCCTGCCCGAGCGCATGCCCGGATCGGGCGACAGCGGCCCTGTGATGGATCCACCCGTGAATCCGGATACGCCGGGAATGCCCATTCCTCAGCCCAGCGATAACCCAGACACGCCCGGCCTGCCCAGCCCGACGCCCATGCCAGCCATGTGAATTCAGCCGGGTACGGTCAGAGGGTGTGGCCGTATTCCTTGAGCCAGTCGCGCTGCCTGCGGTACCCAGGCAGCACCTGTTCCACGAGGGCCCAGTAGCGCCGGGAATGGTTGAATTCCAGCAGGTGCGCGGCCTCGTGCACGGCCACGTAGTCCAGCACGTCCAGGGGCGCGCGGCTGAGTTTCCAGTGCAGGCGGATATCCCCCTGCGCGTTACAGCTTCCCCAGCGGTACTGGGCACCGCTGATCTGCACCCGGCCGAGCTTGGCTGTGGCGTTCAGCCGGGCAGCGGCGCCCAGCACGAGCTGCTGGTAAGGGGGCAGGCACACCCGGCGCGTCCAGCGTTCAACACGCCTCGCGGTGTCCGCTGAAGAGCCGGGCGGGATCAGGAGATCGCCTCCCTCACGCCTCGCGAATCGCAGGTCGGGCACCATCTTCAGGTTCAGCGTCTCTCCCAGGTACAGCAGCGTGCCGCCATCCTCGAAGATCCAGGGACTCATCGGGCGGGCGGCGTACTGCTCCAAGTGATGGGCAATCCAGTCCCGGCGGGCGTCCACGATTTCCCGCAGGGTCACCAGCGGCACGCGGGCGGGAGCGTAGAGCGTGATCTCGCCGGGCCGCACCTGCAGGCCCACCGTGCGGCGGCGCGGACTGCGCCGGATCTGCACGGGCACTCCAGAGATCGCCCAGGTGTCCGTCATCGCGCCCAGCAAAGCAAATCCTGCCCGGCTCTGCTGGAACTCCGTTCACGTTCGGGCCTCATGAGACGTGGCGCGCCGGCTTCCGCCTGACGCGCCACGATCCTCACCACCGTTCAGAGCTGGTTGTACGCCACGCTGAAGGTATCGCACTGGTTGGGATCGCCCGACTTCAGGCCAGTGGTCAGCCACTTCACGCGCTGCTGGCTGGTGCCGTGCGTGAAGGAATCCGGCACGACGCCGCCCTGCGCCTGACGCTGGAGGTTGTCGTCCCCGATCGCCTGCGCGGTCTTGATGGCCTCCTGCACGTCCGTCTGGGTGAGGTTCACCTGCGACTGCACCTTGTTGGCCCACACGCCCGCAAAGCAGTCGGCCTGGAGTTCCATCCGCACGGAATACGAGTTCGATTCCGCTTCGCTGCGCGCGGCCCGCTGCTTGCGCTCCACCTGATCGGCGATGCCCAGCTCGTTCTGGACATGGTGGCCGACCTCGTGCGCGATCACGTAGGAGTACGCGAAGTCGCCGCCGCCGCCCAGCTGGCTCTTCATCATGGAGAAGAAGCTGGTGTCCAGGTACACCTTGTTGTCCTGCGGACAGTAGAACGGTCCGACAGCGCTGTTCGCAGTCCCGCAGCCGCTCTGGGTGCCGCGCGTGTAGAGCACCAGGGTGGGGTTGGTATACGTGCGTCCCGCCTGCTTGAAGATGCTGCCCCACACCACATCCGTGCTGCCCATAATCTTCTTCACGAACTGGTACGACTCGTCGGTCGCCGGCGTCGTCGTGCCCGATGGCGTCTTGGGCTGAGTCTGCGGCTGGGTCTGGGTCGTGCCCCCATCGCCGCCGCCCAGGATGACGCTGGGATCGATACCGAAGAACAGGGCGATCAGGGCGATGATCAGGCCCCCGATGCCGCCGACGGCGATGCCGCCGCCAGGCAGACCGCCCGATCCACGCCGATCCTCGACGCTGCCGCCGCTGCCAGGAAGATTTTTCCAGTCCATAGGGGGTACTCCTTCGTGTGGCCGCGCCCACGGGTCCAGACGCTGCGGACAGACCCGGCTCCTGGCGTGGCTCTGGGGGCATTGTAGGTCGGCACCGCTGGCCGCGACCTGAGGCTCCCTTTAGCCTCGCCGCAGCAGCGACCTTCCCACATGGACGACCACGGCGCCCACGGCCCCCAGCAGCAGGCCGTTCACGAGTCCGGTCGAGGTGGCCGCCTTGCTCTCCGGAGCCAGCAGCAGCGCCAGCAGTCCGTCGGCCCCCATACCGATGCCGATCAACAGCAGCAGCGTGGTCAGCCCCAGGCCGAGCGGCACCCACCCCTGCTCCCGGCCCGTCCAGCGCCGCCAGCGCGGAGCGGCCAGGAGCAGCGCGCACACGCCCCCCAACGCCAGATACACCGCGCCGAAGCTGCGACCCATGGGATCGGCTGTGACCAGGGCCACCCCGGCAAGCACGACGAACGCCGCGTACCCCACCAGCGCGGCGGGCTGCGCCGGGCGGGAGGGCAGGACGACGCTTCCAGTCACGAACAGCACGGCGAGAACCGCACCCGCCAGCACCCCCAGGAGTTCGCTCAGGCTGTCCATGCTGCTGCTACGGCCCGGCCCGCACCCCGGTTCCTTCAGCGGCGTTCGAGGGCCAGTTCCACCAGCCGGGCCACCAGGTCGCTGTACCCCAGACCCGCCGCCTCGAAGAGTTTGGGGTACATGCTGGTCGTGGTGAAGCCCGGCATGGTGTTCACCTCGTTGAGCAGCACCTCGCCGGTCTCCTCGACGTAGAAGAAGTCCACGCGGGCCAGCCCCGCGCAGTCCAGCGCGCGGAAGGCACTCAGGGCCAGGTCGCGCACACGCGCGGCGACCTCCGGCGGCAATGGGGCCGGAATGTGCATGGCGGCGCGGCCCTCGGTGTACTTCGTCTCGTAATCGTAGAAGTCCGCGTCGAAGCGCAGTTCCCCGACCGGACTGGCGATGGGCGCGTCATTGCCGAGAATGCCGACCTCCACCTCGCGGGGTTTGTGGGCGGTCATGGCTTCCAGGATCACGCGGCGGTCGAGCGAGAAGGCCAGCTCGAGCGCGCCGTCCAGTTCGTCGGGGCCGTGCACCTTGCTGATCCCCACACTGGAACCCAGGTTCGCGGGTTTCACGAACAGCGGGTAGCCCAGGGCCTCTGCACTGGCCCGCACGGTATCGGGCCGGTCGTGCCAGTCCCGGCGCACCGCGAGCCGCCACGCGACCTGCGCAATCCCGGCCGAGGCGAGCACCTGCTTGGTCATGACCTTGTCCATGCTGACGGCCGAACCCAGCACGCCGCTCCCGACGAAGGGAATCCCGGCCAGGGTCAGGAGGCCCTGCACGGTGCCGTCCTCCCCCATGGGGCCGTGCAGGATGGGGAACACGGCGTCGTAGCCCTCGGCACTCGCGGCGCGGTGCAGCACCAGATCCCCGCCGGTGGGGGCCTCGCCGCTGTCCAGGGCCTGCTGCGTCTGGGTTGGGGGCAGCCAGCGGCCCTCCTTGCTGATCACGACCGGCGTCACGTCGAACTGATCCACAGGCAGGGCCGCCAGGACGCTGCGCGCGCTCATCAGACTGACCTCGTGTTCGCCGGACTGACCGCCCGCCAGCAGCAGGATGCGCTTCTTCACGCGGCGCAGTATGCCACGGCCCGTGCCGACCAGCCGTTCGACGTCGACCTTACAAACCACGTCCCCAGAGCGGCCTTGACTTATCAAAAAGCAGGTCTGGGACGTATCATGTCCGAATTCACACCTAAGCGTTTGTGCCTACGCTATGATGCCCGGCGTTCACACACTAGACAGGTGACAGACCGAGCGCGAAACCGTGAAAACGTCCTCACCGTCAGCAGTTCAGGAGGCTTATGAAAAAACTGGCAATCCTCAGCACCATGCTTATCATCTCGTCTGCGTTCGCCGCTGCGCCCGCCGACACCCTGGTCGTCCAGGAATCCGCCGACATCCCTACCCTCGAGCCCGCCATCGCCTACGACACGGGCAGCGGCCAGGTCATCGAGAACATCTACGAGACCCTGGTGACCTACAAAGGCAGCAGCGTCCGTGATCTCGAACCCATGCTGGCCACCAAGTGGACGATCAGCAACGGCGGCAAGACCTACACCTTCGACCTGCGCAAGAACGTGAAGTTCCACAGCGGCAATGCCTTTACCTGCGCCGACGCCGAGTACACCTACGAGCGCGACCTGGTCACCAACACCAGCGACAGCGGCAACTGGTTCCTGGCCGACCCGCTGGTGGGCTCGCAGAGCAACGCCAAGGACGACAAGAACGTCACCTGGGACAAGATCTCCAAGTCCGTGAGCTGCAACGCGCAGGGCCAGCTTGTCTTCAACCTGGTCAAGGTCGATCCCGCGTTCCTGGCCAAGCTCGCCGCCTCCTGGATGGGCATCGTCGACAAGCAGTGGGCCATCAAGATCGGCGAGTGGGACGGCACCGAGAAGACCTTCATGGACTGGGCCGGTAAGGACGGCCTTGCCGACTCCGCGCTGAACAAGCAGCCCAGCGGCACCGGCGCCTACAAGCTGGTGCGCCGTGATGCCAACGCGATGCTCGCCACGGCCTTCGACGGCTACTGGGGCAAGAAGCCGGCCATCAAGAACATCATCATCCAGAAAGTGCCGGAACTCGCGGCCCGTCAGCAGGCCTTCCTGCGCGGCGACGCCGATATCATCGAGGGTGGCGGCCGCGCGGTCGACACCGAGCAGGTCAAGGGCAAGCCCGGCGTGGTCTGGATCGACGACCTGCCGAACGTGGTGGCCACCGGCTTCTTCATGAACGAGAAGATCGTGGGCACCCAGGGCAGCGGCAAGCTCGACGGCAGCGGTATTCCCGCGAACTTCTTCAGCGACGTGAACGTCCGCCGGGCCTTCGCGTACACCTTCAACTACCAGCAGTACATCACCGACGTGCAGAAGGGCCGCGGCATCCAGCGCACCATGCTGCTCCCCGACTCCTTCCCCGGCTACGACGCGAAGGTCAAGAAGTACACCTACGATCCCAAGCAGGCCGCCGCGTACTTCAAGCGCGCATGGGGCGGCAACGTGTGGAAGAACGGCTTCACCATCACGGCCAACTACCGCGCGGGCAGCACCACCTCGCAGACGGCCATGGAAATCCTTCAGAAGAACCTGGCGACCATCAACCCCAAGTTCAAGCTCGTGATCCAGCCCAAGCAGTGGAGCGAGATGCTCAAGGACTCCAACGCCGGTAAGGAAGCCATGATCATCATCGGCTGGGCGCCCGATTACGCCGACGCCGACAACTTCCTGTACACCTTCTACTCGTCGAACGGCTACTACTTCCCCCGCAGCAACTGGAAGGACGCCCAGGTCGACAAGTGGCTCGATCAGGCCCGCAGCACGGTCAACCAGGCGCAGCGCAACCACTACTACTCGCTGGTCGGGAACCGCGCCTACGAGCAGGCTCCGTACATCCTGATGCCGGCTGGCGTGAACTACGGCTTCCAGCGCGACAACCTGGTCGGCTCGACCGCCCAGACCTACAACCCGATGCTGGGCTTCTCGTACACCGGCACCTTCTGGAAGGAACTCAGCAAGAAGTAAACTCAGGCGAACCCGTCTGAGCGGGCGGGGTGGCCCAGACTGGGCCGCCCCCCCGCTTGCGTTCGTTCCTGAGGGAGCCAGAGGCACCTATGTTGAATTTCATCGTTAGACGGCTGATCCAGATTCCATTGGTCATGCTGGTGCTGTCGCTCCTGATCGTCGGGCTGACGCAGCTGCTCACCCCTGAGCAACGCGCCGCGCCGTACATCCGCAACGAGCAGCAGGCCGCACACGTGCAGCAGATCATCAAAGAACGAGGGCTCGACAAGCCATTTATCTACCAGTACGGGAAGTGGTTCGGGGGCGTCGTACACGGCGACCTGGGCTTCTCCAAGGCCAGCGGCAAGGACGTGGTCAGCACCATCGCCGAGCGGCTGCCCGCGACCATCGAGCTGACCATCCTCACGACCATCCCGATCCTGGTCTTTGCCGTGTGGCTGGGGACGCTGGCCGCGCTGCACAAGGACAAGCTGATCGACCAGATCGTCCGGGTGTTCACGACCATCGGCTTCAGCCTGCCGACCTTCGTGCTGGGTATCCTGCTGCTGGCGGTGTTCTACGCGTATCTCGGCTGGTTGCCAGGGGCCGGGCAGCTGAATGTCCTGAACCAGTTCGCGCTCGGCGACCTGCACCGGTATACGGGCATGCTGACCGTCGACGCGGCCCTGAACGGCCGCTGGGACATCACCTGGGACGTGTTGCAGCACATGGTTCTGCCGGCCATTACCCTGATCGTGGTGCTGTCACCGCAGATGGTGCGGGTCATGCGCAACTCCATGCTGGAAACGCTGACCAGCGACTTCGTCCGCACCGCCCGCGCCAAGGGCCTGTCGCCCCGGATCGTGAACACCAAGCACGCCCGGCGGAACGCGCTGCTGCCCCTGGTCACGCTGAGCGGCTTTCTGATCATCGGCCTGCTGGGCGGGTCGCTGATCACCGAATCGATCTTCGCGTACCCGGGTGTAGGCCAGTGGGTGGTGCAGGCCGCATTCCAGATCGATCTGGCCGCCGTACTGGGCTTTGCCCTGCTGACCGCCCTGATCGTCGTGATCCTGCAGACTGTCGTGGACATCCTGTACGGCGTCATCGATCCCCGCGTGAGGTTCGACTGATGCGCCCGATCCCGACTCCCGCTCACGCTCAGGAGGCACTGTGACCACCGTGAACATGCCCGTCCCGGTCGAGAAGCGCACCCGCTGGGCGCTGTTCTGGACGAGCCCGGCCATGCGCAAGCTGCGCCGGAATCCGATGGCCATCACCGGCCTGCTGATTTCGGTGGTCTTCGCGCTGGTCGCCGTGTTCGCCCCCCTGATCGCCAAACCGGCGGGCAACTGCCTGCGCGACCTGAACCTGACGACCGCCAACGAGGTCTACAACCCCCTCGGCAGCGGGTTCTGGCGCGCGATCGCCGCCCCGCCGCAGAGCTGTTACAAGATGGAACGCGTGAGCTTCGCGCAGGAGCCGGCGGCACCCAGCCGGGAGCAGCTGATGGGCACCGTGAACGGCTATTCCATCTACTACGGACTGGTCTGGGGAACGCGCACCGCCCTGAAACTGTCGTTCATCATCGTCTTCATCACGCTGGTGATCGGTGTGGTCGTGGGGGCCATCAGCGGCTATTACGGCGGCTGGGTGGACAACGCGATCCAGCGCTTTATCGACGTGATCTTCTCGCTGCCTCCCCTAATCCTGACCATTGTGATCCTGACGATCCTGCGGGCCAAGAATCCGGGGGGCGATCCGACCGGCCCCATGATCCTGGCGTTCTGCGTGACGGGCTGGGCTGCATACGCCCGGATCGTGCGCGGGGACGTGCTGCGCACCCGCGAACTGGAGTTTGTGGACGCGGCGCGCGGCCTGGGAGCCCGCGACAACCGCCTGATCGGGCGGCACATTATCCCCAACTCGATCACCACCGTGTTCACCATCGCCGTCATGGATCTGGCGACGACACCGCTGTCAATCGCCGCGCTGTCGTTCCTGGGCCTGGGCTTCGAACCCGGTTACAGCGAGTGGGGGCAGCTGGTGAACTTCGCCCGCGCGTGGCTCAAGCCGGATTACTGGTACGTGCTGGTGTACCCGGCGGCCGTGATCATCGTGTTCAGCCTGGCCTTCAATCTGTTCGGGGACGGCCTGCGCGACGCCCTCGACCCCAAGACCCGCTAACCCGCTTTCCCTTCACGCCTGCCGGTCACGTCGACGGCAGGCGGCTTTCTTGACTGGGCACAAGCGGCTCCGGCTCTCTCACCCAGGTGGGCAGCCATGACCACACGCGCCAGTGCAGCAGCACGGCCGTGACCCAGAACCCAGCCAGCAGCTCCGGCTGGTGCGCCAGCGTGCAGCCCAGCAGGAACACAACGCCTGGTGCCGTCGCGGCCTGGATCGCTGCGCCCAATGCAGCCGAACGGGACGGAAGATCGAGCTGAACGGCGACCTGCCGCGCCCGACGCAGGGCCCAGGCAGCCAGCGCTGCCGCCAGCGCATAGAGCACCACCGCGGCCAGCAGCGGGGTCACCGTCGGACGACCCAGGGCGAGGACAACGCCGAGCAGCACGCCGGGTCCCGCCAGGGCCGCCAGAGCAAGCAGGTAGGCGCGCCGGGCGGCCCCGATCAGGCCGACGCGGCTGCCGCTCCGGATGTCACGGGTGAACCCCTCAAGCATGCGTGGCGTTCAGCAGGCGCACACTGGCCGGAATGCCCCCTACCTCGACGGGCGCACCATTCTCCAATTCCCGCCGCAGCCGCGCGAGGCTCAGGCTGGCGGCGTGTTGCCCGGACTGCCCGACGACCCGGCCTCCCTGCGTGACCTCGGCGTGCTCGGGCAGGTGCTCGCCGACCAGCTGGGCCAGGTGGTACCGGGCGTTCCCACGCGCTTCCAGCCGCGCCATGATCTCCTGTCCCACGTAACAGCCCTTGCGGTAACTGATGGCCGGGAGCGGCCCGCCCACGTCCATCCCGATCTCTTGGAGCAGGGTGCCGGAGAAGCCATCCCGCACGATGTCCGGAATGCCGGCGCGGATCCGGGCGACGTTCAGGTCTGCCAGCGTGCCCTCCGCGCCGGGCAGGGCGGCCAGCAGGGCATCCTCGTGACGGCGCAGGTAATGCAGGTCCACGCCGGGCGTCCCGGTGCGGTTCACACGCCCACCCAGCGCCGTGATGCCCGCCAGTTCGAACTGCTGCGCGTCCGGGCCACTGCTGTTCCACCCGGCGAGCTGCTCGGCCTCCTGAACATGCACGGTCGCCAGCAGGGCCGTGCTGTCCTGGATCTCGACCTGATCGAAGATCACGTAGCGCTTCAGGCGAGCCGCCAGGGCCGGGGCCTGTCCCTCGTCCAGGTGCAGGTAGACGTCGTGTTCACGCCGGTAGACGCGGGCGAACTGCTCAATCTGGCCACGCACGTTCAGAAACGCGCCCGCGACCATGCCGGGCGTCGGCGCTCCGCGCAGGTCGCCGGTCATCTGGCCCTGCACGAAATCCACGCGGTCGGCTCCGGTCAGGCGCAGGCTGGAAGAGGGAAGGCGGATCCACATGCCGTTCAGGGTACGGGATGGGCCGGTCAGGCTTTGTGTGCCAGGGGCCGTCCGGCACTGTCCGCTCAGTCGCAGGCGTGCGCCAGATTCCGCTCTGCCCGCTCCTGGCGAGCCAGTTGCGCGCCGCGGGTCAGATGCCAGCGGCCCAGTTCGGCCGTCTGTTCGCGGATGATCATCTCGGCCTGCGGGAGGGCGGCGCGGCGGCTGTCCAGGCTGCGGCGCACCACGGCGCTCAGGTCGTCAAGGTTGGAGAGATGCGCGCCGCGCACGTCCGCGATGGCCGGATCGAGGATCCGCGGCACGCTGATGTCGATCAGGAACATGGGACGCGCTGGGCGATCCCGCAGGGCCAGGTCGACCCCGGCGGCAGTCAGGACGTAGTGCGGCGCGGCGCTGGACGCGATGACTACGTCCGCCTGCGGGAGGGCCTCGTGGAGCAGGTCGGCGGCGCAGGTGCGGCCCCCGAAGCGGTCTGCGAGCTGTCGGGCGCGTTCGGCCGTACGGTTCACCACCACGATGTCTTTCACGCCAGCGGTGCGCAGATGGGTCAGGGTCAGTTCGGCCGTCTCGCCGGCCCCCAGCACCAGCACGGTAGCGTCGTCCAGGCGGCCCAGGGCGGTGCGGGCCAGATCCACGGCGGCGCTCGACACGCTGACCACGTGGTCGGCCATGCCAGTCTCGCTGCGCACGCGTTTCCCGGCAGCCAGGGCGCCCTGCGCGACCTTGTTCAGCGTGCTGCCGCTCAGGCCACGGGCGCTGGCATCCTGCCACGCGCGTTTCACCTGGCCCTGGATCTGCGTCTCGCCGATCACCTGGCTGTCCAGCCCGGCGGCCACGCGGTAGAGGTGCTTGGCGGCCTCCTCGCCCCGGTACACGTACAGGTGGCCGTCGAGCGCGTGCCCCCACGCGCCTTCGAAGGCGGCGGTGGGATCGCCGCTCAGGCCCGCCAGATAGACCTCGGTGCGGTTGCAGGTGCTCAGCAGCATGACCTCGCCCGCATGCCGGGACAGGTGCGACAGCAGCGCCCCCTCCTCGCCGGCCCGGACGGCGGCGCGCTCCCGCACTTCCACGGGCGCGGTCTCATGGTTCAGGCCGACCACCGCGAAGTCCAGCGGGGCGTCCGGCACGTGCCCGGAGGCGAGCATCAGGGCCTCGGCCGTCGGACAGTGCAGGGTCATGCGCTGCTCTCCAGCGGCCTTCCCGGGAGGCCCAGGTGCGCCCGGATGTCGTCGCGCAGGCCCGCCAGCGCGGTGGTGCGGAGGTCGCCGGGCTCGCCCAGGGCGCGTTCGCGGCGCTGCGTCCAGGCCTGGATGTGCGTCTCGTCGGGCAGCAGATGCCCGATGGCCTCGGCGAGCGCCTGGGCCAGCATGGGCAGTTCCCGGCCGGTCGTGACCGCGACCCGCACACCGGCGCGCTCCGTGACCGCCGGGAAGCGCAGGGTGCCGCGCTCCGCCTGACCAGCGTGGTTCACGGGAATGCCCGCCGCGCGGGCCTCGGCGGTCACGGCGTCGTTCACCACGTCGCTGTCGGTGGCGGCCACGACGAGCGCCGCGCCGCCCACATCGCCCGGCTGGTAGGCGCGGGCCTCGTGGGAAAGGGGAAGGCCGGTCAGTTCCTCGGTCAGGGTCGGGGCGATGATGTGGACGCGCAGTCCGGCCTCCAGCAACGTGCGGGCACGTCGGAGCGCAACAGAACCGCCGCCGACGATCACGGCACGTTCGCCGCTTAATTCGAGGAAGGCCGCCAGACTCACCTGCGCATCTTAGTCCGTCCGGGAGGGTCAGGGGTCCCCGACCGAACGGTCAGACGAGACACCAGGCCGCATAATTTAGCGCTCCAACAGACATTTCCAGCGGGTCAGGCGCGACGTTCGGTCTCCTGGGCTTCCCGCGTAGCCTGTTCCGCTGCGTCGGCCAGGGCGTCCAGGCTGGCCGTCCGGGCAACCGTGATGCGCGTGAACCCGGCCTCGCGCGCCGCATCGGCCGTCTGCAGGCCCATCGCGGCCACCGGCAGGCCCAGAGGATCGAAGTCCGCGCTGGCCAGGGCCGCCAGGTGCCGGGCCGCGCTGCCCGACGCGAGGGTGATGACGGCCGCCTCCTTCAGCCGCTGCGCCGTGTGCTCCTTCAGCGGGGCGGCCTCGGTCCGGTACAGTTCCGCCCGCCGGTACCCGATGTCGCGGGCTTCCAGCGCGCCCTTCAGGTCAGCCTCGGCGAGCTGCGAGGTCAGGTGCAGGGCCACCTCGCCCGGCCCGGCGGGAAGTTCCGCGCCCAGATGCCGCGCGCCGGGCGTGGACGGCACGAAGTCGGCCCTTAACCCTCGCTCCGCGAGGCTGCGGGCCGTGCTGGGGCCGACGGCGGCGACCTTCACGCGCGACAGCGCGCGGGCATCGAGGCCAGACCGTTCCAGGAAGGCGAACAGGGCCGTGACCGCCTGGTTGCTGGTGAGCAGCAGCCAGCCGCTGAAATTGTGCAGTGCCTCCGCGACCGGCTGGTCGTCGGGAACCGCGGCGAAGCGGATCAGGGGCACCTCCAGCACGCTGGCCCCACGCGCCCGCAGCACGTCGGACAGCCCGCTGGCACCCTCGCGGGTGCGGGTCACGGCCACAGTTTTGCCGGCAAGCGGGCCGCCCAGGCGCGCGTGCCGGTCGAACCAGCGCAGGTGCTCGCGCAGGCGCACGACCTCGCCCACGACCGTTACGGCAGGCGCTTCCAGGCCCGCGTCCTTCACGACCTGCGCGATGGTGGTCAGGGTGCCGGTGACGGTGCGCTGCTGCGGCGTGCTGCCCCACTGGATGGTCGCGGCGGGCGTGTCCGGGTGGCGCCCCGCTCCGATCAGGTCGGCGGCGATCTGATCCAGGTTGCGGACGCCCATCAGGAGCACCAGCGTGTCGACCCCCGACAGCCGCTCGTAGTGCGCGCCGCCCTCCCTGGTGTTGCCGGTCAGGACGGCGAAGCTGCGGGCGACCTCGCGGTGCGTGACCGGAATCCCGGCGTAGGCGGGCGCGGCGATGGCGCTGGTCACCCCCGGCACGACCTCGAAGGGCACGCCCGCCACGGCGCAGGCCTCGGCCTCCTCGCCACCCCGGCCGAACACGTACACGTCGCCGCCCTTGAGCCGCGCCACCCGCTGCCCACCATTCGCCTGCGCTTTCGCCACGATCAGCGCATTGATCTGCTCCTGGGTGATGTACTCCGAGAACCCCTTCTTGCCCACGTAGATCGTCTCGGCATCCGGCGAGAACCGCAGCAGTTCCGGGTTCGCGAGGTAGTCGAACAGCACCACGTCCGCCTCCCGCAGGGCACGCTGCCCGTGCAGGGTGAGCAGGCCCGGATCGCCGGGACCCGCCCCGATCAGGGACACGAAAGCGCGGGAAGGGGGGGAAGCGTCGGTCATGCCGACAGGCTAGCCCCCCGCGTGCGGGACATAGGGCACACGGGGAGCGGGCGAGCAGTGATCGGACGCTGGAATCAGTCGGTAGCGCTGGCGTGCAGGGCGTCGCCGGAGGGCACGGCCGCACCACCGCTCTGGTGCGCCACGGCGTCGGCGGCGGGCCAGTCCAGGTGGTGGGCCTGGGTATCGTGCAGGCCCGCGAAGCGCAGGTGACGCTGGCAGATGAACCACAACTCGTCGCGGTCGTTCGGCAGGATGAAGTACGCGTCCGACGATTCGGACGGGTTGTACACCCCCACCACGCGGTAGGCGCGGGTTTCGGAGAAGCCACTCTGCAGCGGCTTGGGCATGGGCGCACGCGGGCCGTGGAGTTCCACGATGCGCACGAACATCTGTGGGTGAAAGGCAAGCATGATCCACCCTGAGGCGTGGCCGCACCCCGCACCGGGGGAAGAACTACAAGGTCAAGGCCTGGCCAATCCTCGCTGAAGCTCCCCTGTAGGTGGGCTGAGACGGCCTTCACGCAGTACCCTGAGGGCATGGACCCCTGGCAGCGGATCGCGCAGGTAGAAGCGGCCGCCCACGCGGAGTTCGGCGTGTCCCACCGGTTCGGCCCACTCGTCGCGGCCTTCGTCGCGCCAGGACTGCCGCTGAATTCGGCGTGGCACGACGGTTCCCGGCCCCCGGACGCCGCCGAGCTGGCGGCCTTCGAGGCGTTCAGCTCAGCGCACGACATCCCCGCCACGCTGCACGTGCTCTCCGCCACCGTCCCAGCGATCCTCCCCCTGTTGAACGCGCGCGGATACGCCCTAGATTACGTGCTGCACCTGTACACCCACGACCTCGGGAGCCTGCCCGAGATCCACCTTCCCGTTCACGAGGAGGGCGATGCGGCGGCCTGGGCCGCCCTGTCGGCACGTAGTTTCGGGCCGGGCAGCGAGGAGATCATGCAGGTCGTGGCCCACGGGCCGGGGATCCGGCGGTTCGTGGCGACCGTGGACGGCGCCCCCGCCGGAAGTGGCGCGCTGGGCGTGAAGGGCGATGTGGGGGCCCTGTATGGCATGTCCACCGTGCCGGAAGCCAGGAACCGGGGCGTGCAGGCGGCGTTGATCGCCGCCCGGCTGCATGCGGCCAGGGCAGCTGGGGCCACGCTGGCCACCGTGTTCACCACGCCCGGCACCGGCAGCGAGCGGAACATCGTCCGCGCGGGGTTCACGTTGGGCGGACTGCGGCTGACCTTCACCGCGCCGGTCAGTACACGCTGAGGCATACGCGCAGCAGCTCCAGCGCCTGCCGGTCGACCGGCCCGAGGCCAGCGGGCAAAGCGTTCAGCGAGTAGAAACGCAGCGCCGTGTCCTCCGCACCGTCCGCGCGGGGCAGACCGTTCCAGGCTCGGATCACGTAGACGGACGTGATCTGGTAGTACTCGTCGCCGTTCGGGAGGCGCACGAAGGTGTCGGGGCCGCTGATCACGGTGAACAGCAGGGGTTCGCGGGGAACGATGCCGGTCGCCTCCAGCAGTTCGCGGCGCAGCGTATCTTCCAGCGCCTCGCCGAGTTCCGCGATGCCGCCGGGCGTGCCCCAGCCGGCGGTGTCGGTACGGCGCTGGAGCAGCACTTCGCCGTCGGCGTTCACCACCAGCGCGCACACGCCCGCCCAGTTCACCGGGGCATGGCCGATGCGGGCGCGCAGTGTACGGACATAGTCGGTGGCAGTCATGCATTGGCCTCGGCGGCGCGGCGGGTGACAGGGCCACCCAGGGTGGGCAGGGTGGCCCGGTCGAAGAAGGCCAGGGCAGCGAACTCCACGCTATCGGGCTCAGGCGTGCCGCTCCAGGCCGTGACGCGGTACAGGGCGGTATAGGTGTAGAACTCGTCGCCGTTCGGCGAGCGGCGGTGGGTGTCCGGCCCGCTGATCACGTCGAGCAGCTCGGCCGCGTGGACATGCAGGCCGGTCTCCTCGTGTACCTCGCGGCGCAGCGTGTCCGGCAGGGCCTCGCCGAGTTCACTGATGCCGCCGGGAACGCCCCAGGTCTGGCGACCGACGCGCTAGCCCAGCAGGATGCGCCCACCGGCGTCCCTGATCAGCGCGGCGGCCCCGACAAAGTTCACGGGGCGGGGGCCGATCGCGGCGCGCAGATCACGGACATAATCGTCTGTACTCATGTGAGTATCTTACACATCGTTGCCCGGAGTGGTGGCCAGTCGCACGCCATCCCGCACAGCCGCGCACACGGCCTCCTGCACCAGCGCCCCCAGCAGCAGCGGATCGGCCAGCGGGCGCGTGCAGGTGCTCAGCACGAAGGCACTATCACCATCCCAGGCCGTGTGACTGGGATGGATGACGCGGGCCAGGGCGGTCTGCGCGGCGTCCGCAAGGCGACGGCACTCGGCCTTGGTCAGGGTATGTTCGGTCACCACCGCGACCAGCGTGGTGCTTTCCATCTCGCCCGGCGTGAAGGCCACCGCTCCCGCCCCCACACCCGGCCCGGCCAGCACGCCGCCCTGCTCATCCAGCACGTCCCCGATCGGGTTCACGACGGCCAGCGCCCCCACCCGCACGTCATGGCGTTCGAGCAGCACGCTTCCCAGGCCACCGGGCACCGCGCCCACGCCCGCGTACTTCCCGGCAGTCGCGCCCGTCCCTGCGCCGACCCGGCCACGCGGCACCGGCTCGGCGGTGGCCGTCCGCGCGGCGCTCTCCCCTTCCCGCTCGCCCGGCCGGGCTCCCGGATCCCCCACGCCCAGGTCGTAGATCACGGCCGCCGGTACGATGGGCACCCGCGCCCACGGCGTGTCGTGCCCGATACCGCGCTCCTCCAGCACCCGCATCACCCCGGTCGCGGCCGCCAGACCGAAGGCGCTGCCGCCGGTGAACAGCAGGGCGTGCACGCGCTCGACCTTCTTCTCCACGCCCAGCAGCACCCCCTCGCGCGTGCCCGGACTGGGCCCCAGGAACGACGCCGACGCCACCGCCCCCTGTGGCGGACACAGGATGACGGTGCAGCCGGTCAGACCGACTTGATCCGTCCAGTGACCGACCTGAAACCCTGGAATGGCCGTGAGCGTGGAGTTGGCTGTGGGCATACGGCCATTCCAGCACGGCGGGCGTACCGTGGAGCATGACCGCTTCCGCTTCGGCCCCGGCCCAGACCCTGTCCTTCGATTCCGGCGGCCGATCCCTGAACGCCGAGGTGTACCGTCCCGCCACGACCACCGGCGCGGCGCCCGGCGTGCTGGTCATCCACGAGGCCTTCGGGCTGAACGACGACATCCGCGCCATCGCCGACCGGTTCGCGCGCGCCGGCTACGTGGCGCTGGCCGTCGACCTGTTCAGCGGCCGCAGCCCGGCCGCGTGCATGTTCCGCCTGATGGGCGGCCTGTTCCTGAACTCGCTGGAACACCAGGGCGTGAAGGACACCCGCCGCGCCCTGGATGTGCTGGGCACCCTGGACGGCGTGGACAGCGCGCGGCTGGGCGCTGTGGGCTTCTGCCTGGGCGGCAGTCTGGCCGTGGCCATGGCCTGCACCGACGACCAGGTCAGGGCGGTGGCTCCGTATTACGGCTTCGTGCCCCGCCCCGCCGAGGCCCTGCGCCGCGCATGCCCCGTGGTCGGCTCATTTCCCGAACGGGACTTCACGAGGAAGCAGGGCGAGAGGATGCGGGACGAACTCACGGCGGCCGGAATTGACAACGACATCAAGATCTACCCCGGCGCGAGACATTCCTTCGCCAACCACGGCCCGAACTTCGATGCGGTGGCCAGCCAGGACGCCTGGAACCGCGTGATGGGTTTCTTCGACACCCACGTCGTCGGAGCGGCCACCTGAACCGGGTCTGCGCGGTGGCCCAGACGGCCATGGCCCGTGTCGTTTCGGTACAAGACGATCCGGGGCCGTCCTCCTAGGCTGTGTTCAGCGGTGACGCTCCCAGCGCACCCAGCCTTCACGGAGGAACCACCATGCGGAAAGTCATTGCGGCGGAATACCTGAGTCTCGACGGCATCATGAGCGATCCCTCGTGGAGCGCCCCCTACTTCAACGACGAACTCGCCCGTTCGCAGCGGGATCTGCTGTTCCAGAGCGACCTGCTGCTCCAGGGCCGAGTGACGTACGACGGCATGTCCCGAGCGTGGATGCAGGCCAGTGACGAGCAGGGCTTCGCGGAACGCATGAACGCCCTGCCCAAGCGGATCGCCACCCGCAGCGCTCAGGAGCTGACCTGGAACGCCACGGCCATCCAGGGTGACGTGCCCGCCGAGGTCGAGCGGCTGCGGCAGGAAGACGGCGGGCACATCCTGATCTACGGCAGCGGGCAGCTGGTGCGCTCGCTGATGCCCCACAGCCTGATCGACGAGTTCCGGCTGATCGTCTGCCCTGTCGTGCTCGGCAGCGGCCAGCGTCTCTTCGCGGAGGGCGTGCAGGCCACCCTGACCCTGACGGACGTCACGACGACCAGCACGGGCGTGGCCCTGATGACCTACCGGCCAGCCTAAACCGCTCCCAGACGGCCCACGTCCGGATGGATGCCGTGGTGTGTTCGGCATCCATCGGAACCGCACTCAGTCGGCGGCCAGCTCCAGGGAGCGCGCGAAGCTCTCCTCCTCCAGCCACGCCGAGTGCGACCACGCGTTACCCAGAATCTGGCCGGGGGTGCGGCCCACGAAACGCCGCAGGGCCTTGGTCAGGTGCGGCTGGTCGCTGAAGTCCAGCTCGTGTACCACGTCGGCAATGCCGTGCCCCTGTTCGAGGAGCGCGGCGGCTTGCCGGGCACGCTCGATGGACTTCACCAGCCGGTGGGTGAGTCCGGTCGTCTGCCGGAACTGCCGCTGCACCGTTCGCAGGCTCCGGTCTGCGTCCGGAAGATCCTCGTTCACGAGGGTGTGGATGGTCGGCTCGAAGTGCAGCACCCGTTGCCGGATGAGGTGCTCGACGAACGCCCCGGCGTCCTGCGCGTCCGGGATGGGCAGGGCACGGTCATCCAGCCAGAACGACTGTCCGGTTGAGAGGGGCAGCCGCGCATGCCGATCCACCAGTCTTTCCGGCGGCAGGGCGCTCAGCACGGTTCCTAGCCGGAAGGTGATCCCCAGAAACTCCGCGTCCGCCGGGCAGGCCGCGATGGACGCGCCCGTCTCGGGGCCACGCAGGATGACGCTCACCTCGCCCCGCTGGCGGGTAAAGACCAGCTCGCAGCGGCTGACGGCCATGGACGTGAAGGTGCCCGCCTGCTCGCTGCGCGCCTGCCAGACGCTCTCGATGACCGGCGAGTGCCCGCCCAAGACATCGAGCGTGAAGGCCACCGCTCACCTCCGGGGGTGGAACGACAGGGCGCTCACGCGTGATCGATCTCGCGGAGCCGCTCGACCCGCGCCGCTAGATCCGGGAGTTCCAGCGCCCGCAGCGACTTCACGGCGCGGGTCATCCCGGCGTCGTCCACGCGGCCCTGGTTCCAGCCGGCGATCAGCATGGCGCAACCCTGAAGGCCGTCCGACACCGTCTCCTTGTGGAACATGGCGGCCAGGTTGCCCGGCTGGGCGGGCCGGGTCTGCTGGAGCTGGGCCTGCACGTCCAGAACCACCTGCATGAATACCGGGTCAAGCCGCGCGCGGTCGTCGGGAGAGATGGCTTTGCCGGTCATGGACGCAGTGTAGGGGCTCCGGGCCCCTGTTCAGCCCTTCGCGGTCAGGTCGTCGTCGAGGGTGCGGCCGTTGGTGTCGTCGTCGGCCTCGTCCATCTCGCGGTTGGGATTGCCGTGTTCCACGCCGATGTCCGGGTTGCCGGGGCTGTCCTGCACCACGCCGCGATCCTCGTAGTCGGCGGGAATGTGCCGCAGGCTCTCGGCGTCGCTGTGGTTCTCCTGGGGCTGGTCGTGGGTCTCGTCGCTGCGGTGTCCGGTGCCGGTCATGGGGTGCATGCTGCCGTGGGCGCGCGCGGAGCGGGTGTGCTGGGCGTCAAGGGGGCTTGAGACAGACTGGGCAGGACACGGCCCGGTACACTCGGGAACACACCATGAGACGATCTGCGACGCTCCTGACGTTCGCGCTGCTGGCCGCCGCCGCCGCGCAAGCCCCCCTGCCGGCGAATACCGCCCGCGTGCACTACCAGCGTCCGGACGGCGCGTACACCGGCTGGGGCCTGCACGCCTGGGAGGACACGACCGCCACCGTCACCTGGGACAAGCCCCTGGCCCAGACCGGGAAGGACGACTGGGGCGCGTACTGGGACATCCCGCTGAAGGCCGGCGCACAGAAGGTCGCCTTCATCGTCCACAAAGGCGACACGAAAGACCCCGGCCCCGACCTGTGGCTCGACCTGGGTCAGGGCCACGAGCTGTTCCTGAAGTCCGGCAGCGCGAATGTCGCGTATGCGAAGGGCGCGGCCCTGACCGTGGACGCGACGAAGGCGCCCGCCACGCCGACCGCCCCGAAGACGCCTGCCGCCACCGCACCGACGGCGGCCCCGGCGGCGACCGCAGCCCAGCCGATCCCGAAGAACGTCCTGCGGGTGCGCTACGTGCGCCCGGATGGCAAATACGACGGCTGGGGGCTGCATGCCTGGGAGGACACGACCGCCACGGTCACGTGGGACAAGCCCCTGGCCCCGACGGGCATGGATGCGGGCGGAGCGTACTGGGACGTGCCGCTCAAGGCGGGCGCGGCCAAAGTGGGGTTCATTGTGCATAAGGGCGACGAGAAGGATCCAGGGCCGGACATGTTCGCCGACCCCACGAAGGGCACCGAGGTCACCGTGACGAGCGGGAAGGCCGACTTCGCCTACGGCGCACCTGCCGCCCTGAGCGACACCCCTGTGCCCGCCGGCAGTGTGCGGATCAACTACTACCGCCCGGATGGCAAGTACGACGGCTGGGGCCTGCACGCTTTCGAGGACACCACGGCCACGGTCACGTGGGACAAGCCGCTGGCGCAGACCGGCACGAACGCATTCGGCGTGTACTGGGACGTGCCCATGAAGACCGACTGGAAGAAACTGGGGTTCATCGTGCACAGGGGCGACGAGAAGGATCCGGGGCCGGACATGATCCTGACCCGCGAGATGGGCACTCAGGCCTGGATCGTGAGCGGCACCGCGACCGTGAACACCACCCGCCCCGACACCAGCGTGAAGACCGTGGGCGACCTGAGCAAGCAGCAGGCGATCATGCTGAACGCCACCCAGATCGCCGTGAAGCCGGATCTGGTGCAGCCCGGCGCGTTCCTGACCCTGCACACGGCCCTGGATGCCAGCCTGAAGCTCGGCGCGGATGGCGTGGACGGCGGCAGCACGATCACGCTGGAGGAGGTGCCCCCCGGCCTGAGCGCCGCGCAGAAGGCGAAGGTGCCGTATCTCGCGGGCTACCGGCTGGTGCAGGTGCGCGCCGAAGACCGGAGCAAGGTGGCGGAGGCCCTGCGCGGTCAGCTGGCCGTGAGCAGCGTCATGCCCGACGGCACGGTGCTCGACGCGACCGGCGTGCAGACCGCGTGGGCGCTCGACGACCTCGACGCCTACGACGGCCCGCTGGGCGTGACGTGGCAGGGCAACAAGCCCACCGTGCGCCTGTGGGCCCCGACCGCGCAGGACGTCGCGTTGCAGCTCTCGAAGGCCGACGGATCGAACGGGCGCACGGTGGCCATGACGCGGGACACCAGGGGCGTGTGGACGGCCACCGGGGATCCGGGCTGGCGCGGCCTGGCCTACCGCTACAGCGTGAAGGTCTACGCGCCCAGCACCGGGAAGATCGAGACGAACCTCGTCACCGATCCCTACAGCGTGGCCCTGACGCTGAACAGCGCCCGCAGCCTGCTCATTGACCTGAACGACGCCGCGCAGAAGCCCGCCGGGTGGGACGCCCTGAAGAAACCCGTGCTGAGAAGCGCCTCGGACCTGAGTTTCTACGAGTTGCACCTGCGCGATTTCAGCGCCGCCGACCCGACCGTGCCTGCCGCCCAGCGCGGCACCTATCTGGCCTTCACCCAGACCGGCAGCGCAGGGATGAAGCACCTGAAAGCGCTGGCCGACGCGGGCTTGAAGGCCATTCACCTGCTGCCGACCTTCGATATCGCCACTATCGAGGAGGACAAATCCAAGTGGAAGGCCACGCCGGATCTGAGCACCTTCCCGCCGGACAGCGAGGAGCAGCAGAAGGCCGTGACCGCCATCGGTGACGCCGACGCCTACAACTGGGGCTACGATCCGTACCACTACATGGTGCCCGAGGGCAGCTACGCCGTGAACCCGGATCAACGCACGAAGGAGTACCGGCAGATGGTCATGGCCCTCAACGGCGCCGGGCTGCGCGTGGTGCAGGACGTGGTGTTCAACCACACGGACGCCAGCGGGCAGGCCGACCGGAGCGTGCTGGATAAAATCGTGCCCGGCTACTACCACCGCCTGAACGTGAACGGGGGCGTCGAGAACAGCACGTGCTGCTCGAACACGGCCACCGAGCACACCATGATGCGCCGGCTGATGGTCGACACGCTGGTGCTGATGGCCCGGCAGTACAGAGTGGACGGCTTCCGCTTCGACCTGATGGGCCACCACATGGTCGCAGACCTGCAGGCTGTCCGCAGAGCGCTCGACGCCCTGACCCTCCAGCGCGACGGCGTGGACGGCAAGGCCATCTACCTGTACGGCGAGGGCTGGGATTTCGGCGAGGTACAGGGGAACAAGCGCGGCGTGAACGCCACGCAGGGCAACCTGTACGGGCAGGGGATCGGCACCTTCAACGACCGCATCCGGGACGCAGTGCGCGGCGGGAACCCCTTTGGCGGCCTGGAGGATCAGGGCTTCGCGACCGGGCTGTTCACGCTGTCCAATGGCTTACCGCAGAACGCCGACAAGGCGAAGGCCCTGACACTCGCGGATCAGGTGCGGATCGGGCTGACCGGCAATCTGCGCGACTTCAAGTTCACGTCCGCCAGCGGCCAGACCGTCACGGGCGGGCAGGTCGATTACGGCGGCCAGCCCACCGGGTACGCCGCCAGCCCCCGCGAATCCATCACCTACGCCAGCGCGCACGACAACCAGACCCTGTTCGACGCTGTGCTCCTGAAAGCCCCGAAGAGCGCGACCAGTGCTCAGCGCACCCGAATGCAGAACCTGGGCAACAGCGTGATCCTGCTCGGACAGGGCCTGCCCTTCAGTTACGCCGGCGACGACATCCTGCGCAGCAAGTCCTTCGACACCGACAGCTACAACAGCGGCGACTGGTTCAACACGCTCGACTGGAGCCTGAAGGGCAACGGCTTCGGCAAGGGCCTGCCGCCCGCTGACAAGAACAGCGGAAACTGGCCGCTGTACAAGAGCATCCTGGGCAATCCGGCCATGAAGGTTACGCCCGCCGACATCCAGCGGGCCTTCGACCACTACCGCGAAATGCTCCGCGTGCGGTACTCCAGCACCCTCTTCCGCCTGGACACGGCCGCGCAGGTTCAGCAGGAACTGAGCTTCCTGAACACTGGCCCGAGCCAGCAGCCCGGCGTGATCGCCATGAAGCTCAGCGGAGCCGTGAGTGCCACGAACCCGTATAAGACCATCGTGGTGGTCTTCAACGGGAACGATAAGACCATCATGCTCAGCGACCCGGCCCTCGCCGGACTGAACCTGAGCCTGCACCCCGCCCTGGCGGCCAGCACCGACCCCGTGGTGAAAACCAGCAAGTATGCCGGCAACACCGTGAGCGTGCCGGGCCTGACCACGACTGTGTTTGTCGGCAAATGAGCGTAGGCGGTATGGTCTGACGGCACCCGCCCACCCCACGAACAGGAGTTCCCCATGCAAGTGATCGAGAACCAGACCTTCACCAAACAGCGCATCGAGATCGACGACAAGCAGTTCACGGGCTGCACTTTCGAGGAGTGCATCCTGATCTATAGCGGCACCGGCGGCACCGCCCTGAATGGCTGTCACCTGAACAACACTGGCTTTGCCTTCGAGGGCAGCGCCGCCAAGACCATCGAACTGCTGACCGCTATGCACCGGGGTGGGTTTCAGGAACTGGTCGAAGCCACCATTGCCGGCATTCGCGGTGAGCAGCCGCGCCCGGCCGCGCCGCAGGCCTGAGCAGAGCAACATTTTGTTCCGGCAGCGGCAGCGCGTCTAAAGCTCATCGGGGCATAGCCGTGGCGATGACCAGCATCGTCGCTCCCAGCTTTCGGATCACCGGGCGCGGCCTGATCTTGGTCGTCAGGGTGAATACGGAATCTGCTGACCGGAGTCGGCTGGGGGCGGACAGGTAGAGAACCGAGCCGGGCGTTTCCCAGTTCTCGGCATCCCGATGTATCTGCGGCCCCAGGGGATCCTGTAACAGCTCGTTCAGTGGTGGAAGGTGATTTTGCAGTTAGCCATGCCGTGACCGTAATCCGGAGTCCGGACTAATCCACCACACTAACAATCCCATCCCGCACCTGTAGGTGGTGGTCGGCCAGCGCGGCGATATCGCGGTCGTGGGTGATGAGCACCACCGTTCTTCCCTGCTTCGCGGCGTCCTGCAATTGCGAGAGCACCATCTCGCCGGTCTTGGAATCCAGGTTGCCGGTGGGTTCGTCGCACAGCAGCAGGGCGGGATTCCCGGCTAAGGCGCGGGCAATGGCCACGCGCTGGGCTTCCCCGCCCGAGAGCTGGCTGGGGAGGTGTCCGGCGCGTTGCTCCAGGCCAACCCGGGCGAGCAGGGCGCGGGCACGGTCGGTGCGTTCGCGCAGGGGAACGCCGGCCAGGGTGAGGGGGAATTCGACGTTCTCCAGGGCCGTCAGGATGCTTACGAGGTTGTGGTTCTGGAACACGAAGCCATAGTGCTTCAGGCGGAAGTCCGCGCGCTGCGTTTCGCTGAGGCTGGTCAGGGTGGTGCCGCCGACCTGCACGGTGCCGGTGGTGGGGGTGTCGAAGCCCGCGAGCAGGTTCAGCAGGGTGCTCTTGCCGCTGCCGCTGGGGCCGACCACGGCGGTCAGGCCGGGTGGGAAGGTGTGCGTGAGGGGAGCGAGGGCCTGCACCTGACCGTCACCGCTGGGGTAGATGCGCGACAGGTTCTCGACGTGCAGGGTGGGTAACGTGCCGGGTGTGGGGGACGGTATGGTGGCAGCGGTCGTCATCAGACCCTCCCGAGGGCGTCGGTGATGTTCAGGCGGCTGGCGGCGCGGGCGGGCAGCAGGCCCGAGAGCAGGCCGAGCAGCAGGCTGATGCCCAACGCCAGCAGAGTGAGGCGGGGGGTGAGGGCGGCGGCGTCGATGCCGGCGAGTTGCTGCGTGTAGAGGTTCACGACCCAGATGCCGACCAGCCCCAGCAGCAGGCCGCCGACGCCACCGACCAGCGAGAGCAGCAGGCTTTCCGAGAGCACCAGGGCGCGCACGAAGCCGGGCCTGGCTCCGATGGCCCGCAGCGTGCCGAACTCGCGGATGCGTTCGTAGACGCCCATCATGACGGTGTTGGCGACGGCCAGGCCACCGACGATCAGGGCGATCAGGGAAATGCCGAAGCGCACGGCGTCGCTGATCTTCAGGGCCCGGTCGAGGAAGCTGAGGAAGTCGGACTGCGTGGCGGCCTCCAGGTCGAGCTTCTTGGCCAAGGCGGTGGCGACCGTGCGGGCCTGGCGGGGGTCGTCCAGCTTCACGGCGACCAGCGACACGCGGCCGTCGGCGCCCTCGCTGCGTTGCAGGGTGCCCAGCGGCAGGAAGATGAAATTATCGACCAGTCCGGATTCCGGCGCGAGGATGCCCTCGACCTTCACGCGGTTGCGGCGGTTGAGGTTCAGGGTGCTTCCGACCTTCAGGTGCAGGTTCTGCGCGGCCTTCGCTCCGGCCACGGCGACGCCCTCCCCTTCATCGGCGGCCTGGAGGGCGCGGCCCTGGACGATGGTGGTGCTGGGAAACACGGCCTGAATGCCCTGCGCGGCGGGCAGGCCGTACAGGATGACGCTCTGCGTGACGTCCAGGCCGCCCCGCACGGCCATGATCACGGGCGTGACCGATTGAATGCCGAGTTCCTTCGACAGCGCCATGATGTCCTGCGTGGTCTTGCCCGGCAGGTTCGGGTGCAGCGCCATGCCCTGCGACAGCGGCGTGAGGCTCACCTGGATGTCCGGGCCGATCCCGCCGAGCTGCTGCGTGAACACCTTGCGGATGCCCTCGCCGAGGCTCAGAAAGATGACCATGCTGGCCACGGCCACGGTGATCCCGAGGGCAGTCAGGAGGGTGCGGACGCGGCGGCGGGTCAGGCCACGCCACGCGAGTCGCCACAGGTCGGTCATGGTCACGCCTTAACGTACGCTGCCGGGGCCGGGACCGGTGTGGGTGGGCGGCTACAGAGATCGATCCCTCCTGAGGATCCTCACGTTCCTTCCCTAGGCTGGGCAGCATGCGTTCTTCCGTCCTCCTCTTTCCTTCCCTGCTGGCCCTGCTGCCCCTGGCGGGTGCCCAGACGCTGATTCCGCTGGACTCCCGTCCAGCCACGCGGGTGTTGCCGGCCTTGATCGCGGGCCTGGACGGTGGCACGCCGCAGGTTCCGCCGGTTCAGCTGCTGGGGGACGCAAAACGCGGTGCGGATCCGCTGGCGCTGGGCGCGTGGCTGGAGGGCCAGGCACCGTCCGGGCCGCTGGTCGTGGCGCTGGACGCACTGGCCTACGGTGGCCTGGTGCAGTCCCGCACGAGTCCGCTGACGACCCTGGAGGCCCTGACCCGACTGGAACTGATCCGGGCGTGGCAAGCCCGCACGAAGCAGCCGGTGTACGCCTTCATTACCCTGCCGCGCGAACCGGACGCGACGAACCGGACACGGAACCTGGAGGTCGTGAAAACCATGATCGCGTGGGCCAGGGAGGGCGTGTTCGCGCAACTCGACGTGACCTGGGACGACGCGCTGCCCGGCAGTCCCTCTCCGGCGGAGGGCGCGGCGCTCGCGGTGGACGTCCCGGCGAACGTGCGCGTCTATCCGGGAGCGGACGAGGTGCTGGGCATGCTCGCGGCGCGCGCGCTGTCGCCGCAGGCGCGGACGGTGCGCATCGAGTACAGCGATCCGAAGGCCGCGACCACCGTGATGAAGTACGAGGGCATCCCCCTCACCCAGAGTGCGGTGAACCACGCGCGCGGCAGCGGATTCACGGTGGTGGACTCCGGCCCGGCCGACCTGACGCTGTTCGTGTTCAACGGAGGCGATGCGCGCCGGGCGGCCGTGCGGATCAGTTCGCTCCTCCAGAAGGAACACGTGGCGGTGGCAGACGTGGCGCAGGTGAACGTGGGCACCCCCCGGCTGTGGGCGGATCTGAGCACCCTGCGGCAGACCGCGAATCTGCAGTCCCTGGCGGCGTGGGGCACCCCCGGCAACAACCTGGGCAGCGCCCTGGCCCACGCGAAACTGGCGCTGGACGCCACGAGCGCCGTGCGTCAGGATGCCCTGCTGGCCCGCGAGTACGCGAACGACGTCATCTACTCCACGCAGGTGCGCGCGCTGCTCCGCCGGGCACTGCCGGAGTCGGCGCTGGCCGGCCAGGACGCCCAGACGCAGCTGCTGACGCTGGCGAAGGAGTTCTTCCCGCTCCGGGTGGGGAACACTTACACCCTGAAAGATGCCTTCCTGCCGTGGGGCCGCTCCTTCGAATGGGACTTCGACCTGACGCCGCAGTCCGGCCCGCCGTCCACCCCCTGACCTCTCCGTTACTCGACGGGCGGGTGTTCCTCGGCGCTGCGCAGGCTCAGGGCCAGGGCCGCGCCGATCACCAGGGCCGCGCCCAGCAGGGCCAGCGGGGAGAGGTGCTCGCCGTAGAGAACCGCCGCGAGCCCAGCCGCCACGACCGGTTCCAGGCTGGCGATCACGCTTGCGCGCGTGGCGTTCAGGTGCCGCAGGCCCGCGCTGTACGCGAGGTAGGCGAGGTACGTGCTGAAGAACGACAGGGCCAGCAGGCTGGTCCACGCGGGCGCCGTTTTCGGCGTGAAGTGCACCAGCGGCAGCAGGCCCAGGGCGCCGACCGGCAGGGCCACGGCCAGCAGCGCGGGCGGGGCGTAGCGATGGAAGAAGGCCTTGCCATACAGGTAATACAGTGAATAAGTGAATCCGGCGGTCAGTCCGAAGCCCAGCGCGGCCGGGCTGACGGTCACGCCCTGCCCACCTCCAAAGCTGATCAGGGCGATCCCCAGCAGGGTGCCGACCACGGCGCCGAGTTCCCGCAGGCCCAGGCGCTCGCGCAAAAAGGCCCAGCCCATCAGGGCCACGAAGGCGGGCGCGGTGTACAGCAGCACCGAGGCGAGGCTGGCGCCGCCTGCCCGCACTGCCAGCTGGTACGTGCCGTAGAACACGCTCACGCCCGCCACCCCGAAGGCGGCGGTGATCCACAGGTCACGGCCTCGGGGCAGCGGCGCGCGGATCACGGTGGCGTGCAGGGCGTACAGGGCGCCGCCCAGCGTGGCCCGCCAGAACGCGACCTCCAGCGGCGACACGCCCGCCGCCTGCGCCTGCTTGCCCAGAATGCCCAGCAGGCCCCACAGCACGGCGGCCGTGAGGATCAGCAGCGTCGCGCGGCGGGTGGCGGCCGCCGTCAACGGGTTCTTCGCCACACGGCGACCGTGGCGACCAGCGTGACCAGCAGGCCCAGCAGGCCCACTCCGGCCAGGATCAGGGTGGCGGTGTTGCGCGTCTCGCCCAGCGGGGCCACGGTGTGGTCAATGTACGCCCCATTGTCTCCCTCCGGGGCGAGCACGTCGACGGGCACGGGCGCGTCGGCGCGGCCCACCTGAAGGGCGGTGGCACCGGCGCTCTGGGTGGGCCGCAGCACCCCATCGGACGAGAGGGGGGTATATACGGCGTTCGTGACCCAGTACGCGTAATTGCCGGGTGGAATGGCCGCGTCGATGACCAGACTCGTCCCCGCGACCTTCACCGTGGGCGCCGCCAGGGGGTGCAGGCCGCTGCCATCCTCGGCTACCCCTTCCAGGCTGCTGGTGAACCCGGTCACGCGCAGGTGGTACTGCCAGCCGCCCGCGCCGCGCACCCGCAGGCCCGTGTCGGCCAGCGCCATCTGCCCGCCGAAGCCGGTCTTCACGAAGATGTCCGTCACGCCGGCCGAGTAGCCGCTGGGCGCGTTCCACGGATTGCCCATCTGGCCGAAGGCGACCGTGAACTGCATGCCGCTGCCCTGCGGCTGGGCGCTGAGCGACCGCAGATCCAGCGCGTCCTGGGTCAGCGCGGGGCGGGTGGGCAGGACGTACCCGCCGTCTCCACGGGCGTCGCCGGCCGGATCCGGGATGGTGAGGAGAGCAGCGGTGAGCAGCGACAGCACGCGCGCCAGTATAGGGGGCGGGTGGGTGGCCTACAGCCGGACGAGGTCGTCGCGGTGCACGGCTTCCGGGCCGTAGGTGAAGCCCAGCACCTCCTCGATCTCGCGGGAGTGCCGCCCGGCGATGCGGGTCAGGTCGGCCGACGCGTAGCGGGTCAGACCACGGGCGATCTCCTGCCCGTCCGGCGCGACCAGCCGGATGGTGTGCCCCCTGCCGAAGGAGCCTTCTACAGCGCGGATGCCGGCGGGCAGGAGGCTGCCGCCGCGCTCCCGCACGGCGCGGGCCGCTCCTTCGTCCAGCACGACGCGCCCGGCGGCGATCTCGGCCAGGATCCAGCGTTTCCGGGCTTCCAGGCGCGATCCGGCCGCCACGAAGCGCGTGCCCAGCGCCTCACCTCCGACAATGCGTTGCAGGGCGTCGGGCGCGTCGCCGGGAGCGATCACGACGGGCGTGCCGGCGCGGGTGGCGATCTCGGCCGCCTGGATCTTGGTGTGCATGCCGCCCGTGCCCCGGTGTGAACCCACGCCGCCCGCCAGCGCCCAGATCTCCGGCGTGACGCGCTCCACGACCGGAATCAGGGTCGCCTGCGGATCGGCGCGGGGATCGGCGGTGTACAGGCCGGGCGCGTCCGTCAGAATGACCAGCAGGTCGGCCTCCACGAGGTTCGCCACGAAGGCCGAGAGGGTGTCGTTGTCGCCCACCTTCAGCTGCTCCAGAGCCACGGCGTCGTTCTCGTTGATGATCGGGAGCACGCCGCGCGCCAGACAGGCGTCCAGGGTGGTGCGGGCGTTCAGGTAGCGGGTGCGGTCACGGAAGTCGTCCGCGATCAGCAGCACCTGTGCCACCGTCAGGCCATAGATGTCGGCCAGCTGCGCGTACTGGTGCATCAGGCGGCCCTGACCGACCGCGGCCAGCAGCTGCTTCTCGGCCACCGTGCGGTCGCGTGGCGGAAAGCCCAGCGCCTCCCACCCGGCGATCACGGCGCCGCTGGTCACCAGCACCGCCTCGTGCCCGGCTGCGCGGACGGCCGCGAGTCCGCGCACCAGATCCACCATCCGGGGACGGTGCAGCCGGTCGGTACCGGCCGTGAGGACGCTTGTGCCCAGTTTGAGTACCACCCGCATGCCGGGCAGCATAGTGCGGCGCCCGGATCGATCCGGGCGGGACGTCCAGCCGGCGTCAGTCCACGGAGGCCAGGAGCCGAAGCCATGCCGGCCGGTCGCGGGCGGCGCGCTGCCCCGCGTCGGTGCTCATCCGCCCGGCCCGTGGCACCACGCCGACCCGCACGAGATCCAGCCGATCCGCATCCCAGCACGCGCCGATGGTCGGGTCGGCCGAGGTCAGGCCCAGCTCGTGCCCGTGGCAGGCCTCGGCCAGCACGTCTACCTGGGCGTCGCTCAGGGGGAGGCGCGGCCGGTGCTGCCGCACCAGGGCGGCGGCACGTGCGCCGTGGCCGGTGTCGTGACCCTCGGACTCACGGGCGGCGTCGTGGAACACGGCGAACCAGCGGCACACCTCCACGTCCCCGCCACCCAGGGCGGCCAGCCGGACCGCGTGGGTCTCGACGGTCGCCCAGTGCGCCGGCCCGTGCAGGCTGTGGGAACCCAGCGAGAACTGGGCGGCCAGTTCGGCCCGGATGGTCTGGAGTGCCGCGTCGGTCATGGGCACCTATCGTAGCGGGCTGGCCCTCCCCCATTCCCAACACTTGTGCCGGCGTGTTATACTCCCCGCTGTTGTCTCGGCGCCCTCCCTGGGCGGCCGAGCAGTTGCCCCGGCCGGCAGAGCCCGAACAGGAGCCCTGAAGCAGTGCCGTGTGGCCGCACGAGGAGAGACGATCATGGCGAAGCACCCCGTTCCCAAGAAGAAGACCAGCAAGAGCAAGCGCGACATGCGCCGCAGCCACCACGCGCTCACCGCGCCGAACCTGAGCGAGTGCCCGCACTGCCACGCGAAGAAGCTCTCGCACCACATCTGCCCCAGCTGCGGCTACTACGATGGCCGTCAGGTGCTGGCCGTCTAAGACGCGCCCTGCACGAAGAAGCCCCCCCTGCGGGGGCTTTTTTCTTGTCAGGCCTGTAGGTAAGCGGCGATCCGGCGGGCCTCGCGGGCGATCTCGCGCAGCATGCCGCTGGACGCCACATGAAAGCCGCAGAACGTCAGGCCCGGCTCGTGCGTGGGGCGGCCGCTGGTCATGGGCACGCCGTGGTCATCCAGCACGGGCACGCTGGTGTGCAGCCAGGCCAGGTTCGGCCGGAAGCCGGTGGCTAGGATCACGGCTTCGAAAGCTTCCTCGCGGCCGTCGATGAAGACCACACTGCCCGGCGTGAAGTGGTCGATGCCGGGCCGGACGGCCAGTTCGCCGGACTTGACGAGGCGCACGGTGCCGACGTCCAGCACGGGAACGCGGCGGTGGCGGCGGATCTGCGTGATCGCTCCCTCGGCTGGGCGGCGCAGGCCATAGGGGCGCAGGTCGCCGATCAGGGCGCGGATGATGGGCGCGTTCACGGCGTCGGCCAGGGCGGAGGGCCAGCCCGCCTGAAGGATCCCCAGCGCTAGGGTGGGAATTCCGAGGATGTCGCGTGGAAGAACGTTGACGGGGCCGCGCACGGACACGGTCGGTCGCGCCCCCTGCTCGTGCAGGTCGAGGGCGATCTCGCCGCCGCTGTTCCCCAGGCCGACGACCAGCACCCGCTGACCCGCGTACGCCCGGCCACTGCGGTAGTCGCTGCTGTGCACCACCGGCCCGGTGAAGGTGTCCAGGCCGGGCCAGGTGGGGCGCACGGGCGCGGCCGTGTACCCGGTGGCGACGATCAGGTTCGGGGCCGTGAAGGGGCCGTCCATGGTGGTGACCGTCCAGGTGCTCCCGTCGCGCCGGGCGTCCGTGACCTGGGCGCGCACCGCTTCGATCCCGAAGTGCCGGGCGTACCCGTCCAGGTAGGCGATCACCTGCTCCCGTGACGGGTAGCGCGGGTAGGTGCGCGGCATGGGGAAGCCCGGCAGCCCGGACGAACCCCTGGGCGTGTGCAGGTGCAGGCGCTCGTAGTGCCCGCGCCACGCGGACGCCGGGCCACGGGCGTCCAGCAGCGTGTACGGCACGCCCGCCTGCCCGAGGAGAGCGGCGACGGCCAGGCCCGCTGGCCCGGCTCCGACGATCACGGCGCGTGGAGTGGTCATGGCTAATCCGAGCGTACGCCCATCCAGGGGCGTCCGGCATGGCTGGTCAGCGCTGCTGAAGGTGCTTCAGGCTGCCGGACCTCAACGCCAACGCGGGTATCCTCTGGCGCATGACTGCGACGACCCCGCACGCTGCCACGGCGCTGACCTTCGATGAGAAACTTCGCAACTACGCCCGCCTCGCGGTGCGCGTGGGCCTGGGCGTGAAGCCGGGACAGCGCGTGCTGGTGCAGGCACCGGTGGACACCGCGCCGCTGGCCCGCCTGGTGGTGCGCGAGGCCTACGCGGCCGGCGCGAGCTTCGTGGACGTCCGCTGGGACGACGACGACGTGGTGCTGGCCCGCTTCGAACTCGCCCCGGACGGGAGTTTTGACACCATCAGCAAGTGGCGGGTCGATGCCGAACTGGAAACGGCGAACGCGGGAGGCGCGGTGCTGGCGATCCGCGCGACCGATCCGAACCTGCTGGGAAGCGTGGAGCAGGCGCGCGTGGCCGCGTACCAGAAGGCCCTGGCCACGTACCGCCGGCCGTACTCGCAGCAGGTCATGACCAACCGCCTGAACTGGAACCTGATCAGCGCCCCCATCCCCGGCTGGGCCACCCTGATGTTCCCGGACGTCGATGCCGACATGGCTGTGGAACAGCAGTGGGACGCGATCTTCGCCGCGACCCGCGCTGATCAGCCTGATCCGGTGGCCGCCTGGACGGAGCACCTCGCGCACCTGAAGCGCCGCCGGGACGTGCTGACCGGCAAGCAGTACCACGCGCTGCACTTCCAGGGCGGGGACACCGACCTGACGGTGGGTCTCGCCGACGACCACATCTGGGGGGGCGGCGCGGCCGACACGCCCGGCGGCATCACCTTCACGGCGAACATTCCCACCGAGGAAGTCTGGACCGCTCCGCACCGCGAGCGGGTGGACGGTGTGGTCGTGAGCACCAAGCCGCTGTCGTATCAGGGCGTGCTGATCGACGGCATCCGCATCGAGTTCCAGGGCGGGCGGATCGTGAACGCGAGCGCGCGGCAGGGCCAGGACGCCCTGACGCGCATGATCGACACGGACGAGGGCAGCCACCGCCTGGGCGAGGTCGCGCTGGTGCCGGCCTCCAGCCCCATCAGCCGTTCCGGCCTGTTCTTCTTCAACACGCTGTACGACGAGAACGCCGCCAGTCACATCGCCATCGGCAGCGCGTACCGTTTCAACGTGCGGGGCGGCGTGGACATGAGCCTGGAGGACTTCCTGGCCACCGGCGGCAACGACTCCCTGACGCACGTGGACTGGATGATCGGGTCGGCCCAGATGGACGTGGACGGCCTCGCGAAGGACGGCACCCGCGAGCCCGTGATGCGCGCGGGCGAATTCGTGATCTGAGCACGGAACAGCAGAGGGCGGAGAGCCGGGATATCCCTGACTCTCCGCCCTCTGCTGTTCCGGCGGCGCCTAGGGCAGCAGATCCTCGTCCTCCACGAGGAAATCCACGGCGCCGGAGCCGATCTCGTAGTACCCGCCGACCACGCGGATGCGGCCCTCAGCCTCGGCCTGGGCGATCAGGGGGTGCTCGCGCAGGATCTTCGCCTGAAGGCGGATGTTGTTCAGCACCGCCTCGCGCATGCGGGCTTTCTTGTCGCGGATGGCGGGCAGGTTCGCCACGCTGGGCTGGATGCGGCGGATCAGCGCCTGGAGGTTCTCGGGCTCCTGCGCGATCTTCTCCTCGGGCAGCAGCGCGGCGGCCACCGCTCCGCACCCCTCGTGGCCCATGACCATGATCAGGTGCACGTCCAGGTGCTCGATGGCGTACTCCAGCGTCCCCAGTCCGGCCTCGCCGACGACATTCCCGGCGACGCGCACCACGAACAGCTGACCCAGGCCCTGGTCGAACACCAGTTCCACCGGGACGCGGCTGTCGCTGCAGGCCAGCACGGCGGCGTAGGGGGTCTGGCCCATGATGTGCGCGCGGCGTTCGTTCGCTCCGATCTCCGGGCGGGCCACCTGGCCGCTGAAGAAGCGCGCGTTGCCGTCCTTGAGGGCCTGGATAGCGGCCTCCGGCGTCTGGACGTCGGCGTCCTTGAGGTCGGCGATGTCTTCCATGCTTGCGCCACGCCGGATGGCGTCCAGAATGCGACGTTGCAGGTCGGCGGCGAGAAGTTCGGCGGGATCGTCCATGTGCGCCATGCTAGCGGCCCGGCCGGTATTCTGGAGGCATGACGGACGATGCCCCCGGCCTGAGCGACCTGCTGGAGCGGTACGCCATGCTGCGCGACACGATCCAGGGCCTGGAGGCCGAGCGGGACGACCTGGGCGTGCAGATCAAGGCCGCGCTGGGGGCTGGTGAACACGCCGAGACCGACCTGTACCGCGCGGTTCTGAAGGTCTCGCGCCGCATCGAGTACCCGCTCGACCGGTTCCGCGAGGCCTTTGGGGACGCGGCGGCGCTGGAGGTCGCGACCGTGGACCGGAAGAAGGCCGAGGCCCTGGCGCAGGCCGGTGACCTGGACGGCGACCGGCTGCGTGACCTGGCCGTGGTGAAGGAAACGCAGGCCCTGGTGTTGCAGAGCAAGACCCGCTGACCGGCGCCTGCTGACGGTTCACTGACGCGGGGCGGACGCCGACGTGACAGCCGGAGCGCACCGTGAACGCATGAAGATCCTTCCAGTGGTTGGTGCCCCAGGTCTCGCTGCGGGCGCGCCCTTTCCGTCCATGATCGGGTGGCGCTTCGGCCCCTGGGAATACCACGGCGAGTGGTTGGCACACGACATCCACCTGCGAACCGAGCGGGAGGTGCGGCTGGCGCGGCAACGTGGGGCGGAGTCGCTGCTCGAACGCCTGACGCGGTAGGGCCGGCACGCAAACGCCCCGCCGGCGGGCGGGGCAGGAGAACGAGATGAAAAAAGCATTGCCGGTGAGCAGCGGCACCCGAGAATCATCCCTTATGGCTGCTGCCTTCCGGCCCTGACCAGGTTCAGGCGTTCACGCTGCGCTGCGCCAGCAATGCGCCCAGGACAATAGCACACCGGCACTGAGTCGACGGTGGGGGCTGGGCCAGCACAGTGTGGGCCCGGCCAATAGGCAACGCCGGAACCTTTTCACGGATTCCGGCGTTCAGAACTGGTGCTCGGGATGGGACTTGAACCCACACGGTTGCCCACACGCCCCTCAAACGTGCGCGTCTACCAATTCCGCCACCCGAGCACAGAGGTGTCTGAGGAGCGGAAGTAATACTAGGGGTGGCCCCCGGCCCTGTCAAGCCGAGGAGCGGGATCGCGTGACCCCAGATCGGGCTGTGGAGAGCCGCGCAGCAGCGCCGAGCTTGACCGGCCACCCCCGCCGCGTGGTATGTTCACGTTTGCCGCCGCAAGCGGTTCGGGCCGCCAAAGGGCGGATTTTGCCGGGCTGCCGCGCGCGGGACATCCAGAAACACGAGAGGTTCACCATGATCGACAAGAAACAGACGGTTCAGGATCACGCCAAGCACGACAAAGACACCGGTGGCACGCACGTGCAGATCGGTCTGCTGACCGCGCGCATCAACAACCTGGCGGCGCACCTGAACGCCAACAAGAAAGACAAGCACGGCCAGCGCGGCCTGCAGCTGATGAACGGCCAGCGCCGCCGTCTGCTGAAGTATCTGGAGCGCACCAACTACGACGAGTACATCGCCCTGACGGATCAGCTGAAGATCCGCCGTGGCCAGCGCATCGTCCGCTAAGCGCTCCAGTTCCGGCACCGCCGCTCCTGATCGGGGCGGCGGTGTTTCATGTCTGACAGAGCGCTGCTGTCGGTCAGCGGTCGCCGGTGGCGGGCAGGGCGCGATCCGACACGGTGCGCCAGTCGCCGCTGGCCACCGTCTGCGCTCCGGCCTGGGCCAGACGGTCGGCGCGGGCGTACAGGTACACCCAGGCGGGCTCGTCCTGACCAGCCACCTGCACGGTCACGGCGGCGCGGCGGTACAGCGGAGGGGTCTCGTGCAGGCCCTCCAGGGCGTCGAGGAAGGACAACACAGTGGGCCACTCGGCCGGCGCATAGGTGAGGGCATAACCCGTGACCATGTCCGTGTCCGTTCCTGAAACCACGCCCGGATACGCCTCGGGGCGCAGATCGATCAGACGGTACCCGGACAGCGTGGCGGGCCGGGCCTGGAAGTCCCCACCCTGCCGGGCGACGTGTTCGTTGCGTTCGCCCGGCATCAGGGTGCCGTACACGAAGACGGTGGTCAGGGCCGGCGAATCTGGGGGGGTCATCGACGCCCTTTATAGCCGCTGGGGCTCACAGGCGCTGTCCCTGCGGCTGGTGGAAGTACACGCGGCCGACCACCGTGACTTCCTCGGGCTTCACGGGCGGGTGATCCGGATTGTCGCTGGTGAGCCACAGGGACGGCCCGAAGCGGCGCAGGCGTTTGACGGTCAGGCCCAGGCCAGGCATGTGCAGCACGTAGATGCGGCCCTCGCGCAGATCAAGGTCGCCGGGGTCGATGTAGATGCGGTCGCCGGGGCGGATGCCGCCGGCCTCGGTGGTCATGGAGTCGCCGTTCACCTCCAGCACCAGCATGCCTGGCCGGTGGTCGCGGGCCGGGACGAGTTCATGGTCGATGATGCTGGCTGTGTCCTCAGTGACGGGCAGACCAGCGGTGGCCAGGGCACGGACGGGCACCCGCACGACCTCCAGGAGACCCAGCACGTCTTCACCGGGGGGCGGGCCGAGCAGCGGCAGGCCTGTGCGCGCGACCCACTCGCCAGCGGTGATGTCCAGGGCGCGGCGCAGGGCGTCCTGCCGGGCAGGCGTGAGGGCCTGGAGGGCGCGGGTGCCCGCTTCCAGGCGGCTCAGGTATGACTGGGTGATGTGCGTGTCCGGCCCGCCGTATTCGCGGGTGGCCGCGCTGATCTCGGTCTGGCGGAGGCCCAGGGCCGTGCGGTGGCCACGCAGCCAGGCGGGCAGGGAGGCGTCCTGGGTCGGGGGCATGCCGGTCAGTGTAGCGGTGGACGTGGGGCGTGAATGAATACTGAACCCCTTGAAATATGTCTATAGTCATACTACTGTGGGCTTCCGATTCCGCTCTCACCGTAATTGCCCTGGAGGTCATCATGTCCGACGCCGCTCCCCCCACCTCCGCCCTGCTGCTGTGGCTGCCGACCCTGGCCACCGCCTTCACCGCCGGCACGGTCACGCAACTGGCCCGGCAACTGGCCGCGCCCGGCACGCTGCGCCTGCGCACCACGGTCGCGCTCGCGGTGGCCGCCGGGATCGCCGCCCTGAGCGTCGTCGCGCTGCTGGCCGTCACGCTGCCGGCCCAGACCTCCCCGGCCCTGCTGCTGGCCGCCGCATGCGTGACCGGCTGGAGCGGCCCCGGCATCCTCGCGCGGCTCGGCAGCGTGGTCGAACGGCGGCTGGGACTCCCCGGCGCCACGCAACCCTTCGATCCTCCCGCGGATCAGCCGTGACGCGGATCATCCGGGATGGAAACGCACGCTACACACCCCCCGAAAAGCGCACCGCAGAATGCAGCATGAACGCTGAGTCAGCCCGCCCGGGGCGCCCTGCTCCGTCTGCCTTTCGCGCGGCCCTGCTGGGGCTGACCCTGCTGCTGTCCGGGCCTGCTGGCGCGCAGGGCACCCTGCCTTCCCCGCCGGACACGCCGCTCGCGCCGGTTGTGACGCCGATCGCGCCCCCCCGCACCAACGTCAAGACGAACCGCGCCACGCCATCCAAGCCGCTGAGCGCCGCCGAGCAGAAGATGCTGGCCGCCCTGTACGCCAAGGTGCGGCCCGCCACGCTCCGGATCGAGCAGTGCCCGCCCACCAACTGCGCCGCGCCCGACGGGATCGGTACGGGTGTGCTGATCTCGGCCGATGGCCTGGCCCTGACGGCGTACCACGTAGTCTCCAAGGCCCGTGCCCTGAGCGCCCAGACGCTCGACAAGAAACGCTACCCGGTCGAGGTGCTGGGCTTCGACGAACAGCACGATCTGGCGGTGCTGCGCGTGAACGTGCCCAAAAACACGCCGTACCTGACACTGACCGGCAAGCTGCCCGCCGTGGGAGATATCGAACTGGCGGTCGGCAACGGCAACGGCGACTTCCTGACGTCCAAGACCGGCCGCCTGACGGCGCTGAACGCCGAGGCGGGTCGCGCCGATTTCCCGCCCGGCACGCTGGAACTCGACGCCCCGCTGATTCCCGGGGACAGCGGCGGCCCGATCGTGAACGCGAAGGGCGAACTGGCGGGCATCGTGAGCTACATCCGGCTGTCCCCCAGCATGATGATCAACAACGGCACGACGCCCGGCGTCTACCGCTCCTACGCCGTGCCGATCACGCTGACCGACGCTTTGCTGGCCGAGCTGAAGACCGGTGTGAAACGCGACGCGCCGGTGATCGGCGTGGGGCTCTCCCAGGCCTTTGATCCGGCGTTCATGCTGGACGAGGAGGGCTTCCGGATGCTCAGCGACGTTCTGAAGCTCGGCCCCACGCCCGGCGCGTTCTTCACGAGCGTCAGTGCAGGCAGTCCGGCGGCGCTGGCGGGCCTCAAGCCGCTGCGGCTGAACTCCAACCAGGAGCGGGAATCCGGGGACATCGTGACCGAGGTGAACGGCAAGCGGGTGCTGAACTTCAGCCAGTTCCAGTACGCCGTGAGGGCCTACCGCGTGGGAGACACGGTCACGCTGACCGTGTTGCGCGACGGCAAGACGCTGAAACTGCCGATCACGCTGACGGGCAGCACGAAAGTCAATAACTGAGGCGCAGGGGCAGGGTCGGTGAGTCTTGTGTGGCTCACCGGCCTTCTGGTTTGTCCTGTGGGTGAGTTCGGCGGCCGGATATGACGATATTTTCGGGCGATAAGCAGGACTCGGTAACGGTCAGATTTCGCCGCCTGGAACGACTTGCAATGAACACGACGCGACACACTCTCAAGAACCCCTCTTGACAATTATGCTTAAAACAGAATAATGCGGGTATGGACACCCTGAAGAAAGCCGGAGCGATGCTCGCGCACCTCGACCTCTTCCACACCATGCTGGACCTGCGAAGCCTGCTGCAACTGGCCGCGCACATGGAAGAACGCGGTGACCGGGTCACCCTGATCAGCGCCGACACGATCACCCTGGTCGGGCAGGGCATGACCAGCGAGCCCAGCCTGAGCACCAGCAAGGGCGCGACCATCCAGGCGACCACCGCGTACCGCGTCCTGCAGGGACTCAAGGGCCACGACGCGCCCGAATACGCCGTGACCCGCGAGGAACTCTCCGCGCTGAACGCCCGCGCGGTGATGGAACTCGAGGGGGGCGACGCCCTGCGCGCCTTCGCGGACACCCTGACCCGCATCACGGCCAGCGCGGATGCCAGCCCGGAACGACCCGCCCGTGCCCGCCGCCTGCCGGAAGGCGAGGGCGCCGAAACGCCCGCCGCGTAACCCCTCAAGACCCACGACCTCCACCGGGCCGGAGCGCACTGGGCAGAACAGCCCGCCGTGCTCCGGCCCGGTGCTTTGTCCACCGTTCATCAAGGGCTGGCACACTGACGCGGTGCGTGTCCTCCCTCTGCTCCTGTCTCTCCTGTTTCCCGTGACGGCCCTGGCCTCTCCGGCCACGACGCTTCTGGCGGCCGGACAGTACGCGCAGGCCTACGAGGCGGCCCGCACGGCGGGAAACGACCTGGAGGCGAGCGACGCCGCACTGGCCGAGGCCCTGTACCACGCGGCCGATCCGCGCGTGTGGCTCGACCGGGCGGTGGATTCAGGCCGCGCCGCCACACACGCCGCGCCGGACGACGCCCATGCCCACCTGACCCTGGGCACGGCCCTGTGTTCCCAGGCCGCGCGGGGCGGGTACACGCTGGGTGCCTTCCGGCTGTCCCGCGCGTGCCGGGCAGAGTACGAACGCAGCCTGAGCCTGAACCCCGATCTGGCCGAGACGCGCGCCGCGCTGGCCCGCTGGCATTCGGGCGCGTGGGTACGCGCAGGTCTGATCGGCGGGGGGAGTCCGGACACGGCCCGCCGGCTGGCCGCCGCCGCACAGGCGCAGGAACCGGCGAACCTGCGCGTGCTGGTGCAGGTCGGGCTGGTCGCCCTGGATCTGCGGGACAGCGGCTGGGCCAGGGTGGCCTTCCAGCAGGTACTGGCCCTCGCTCCTGCCGACGCCCAGGAGCGGGCGCTGCAGGCCGTGGCCCGCGCGAACCTGGATCAGCTGCGGTAGCGCCAGATTGATAGTCCGGTATCCACGCGCCGCGCGCGGCGCCGCTATCCTGACGGGCATGACCGTTCCCGCCCCCACCGCACCCTCTGCCCCGACCGGCGGCACGCCGCACGTCGCGCCCAATTTTATTACCGAGATCATCGAACGCGACCTGCAGGCCGGAACCGTAACGCAGGTCGTGACCCGCTTTCCGCCGGAGCCCAGCGGCTACGCGCACCTGGGGCACGTGTTCGCGTCGTTCCTGGATTTCCAGACGGCCGCGCAGTACGGCGGGCGCTACCACCTGCGCATGGACGACACCAACCCGGATCTCGCCACACAGGAATATGTGGACGCCATTGCCGACGACCTGAAGTGGCTCGGCTGGGACTGGGGCCCACACTTCTACTACGCCAGCGATTACTTCGAGCGGTACTACGCCTACGCCGAGCAGCTGATCCGCCAGGGCGACGCCTACGTGGATTCGGTCAGCGCGGACGAGATGGCGCGGCTGCGCGGCGATCCGCGCACGCCCGGCACGCCCAGCGAGTACCGCTCGCGCACGCCAGAGGAGAACCTGGACATGCTGCGCCGAATGCGGGCCGGAGAGTTCCCGGACGGCTCACACGTGCTGCGCGCGAAGATCGACCTCGGCAGCGCCAACATGAAACTGCGCGACCCGGTGCTGTACCGCATCCTGCGCGGCACCCATTACCGGCAGGGCGACGCGTGGTGCATCTATCCCATGTACGACTTCCAGCATCCCATTCAGGACGCGATCGAGGGCGTGACGCATTCCATGTGCAGCCTGGAGTTCGTGGACAACCGCGCCATCTACGACTGGCTGATGGAACGCCTGAACTTCGAGCCTCGCCCGCACCAGTACGAGTTCGGGCGGCGCGGCCTGGAGTACACGATCACCAGCAAGCGCAAACTGCGCCGCCTGATCGAGGGCAACTTTGTCAGCGGCTGGGACGACCCGCGAATGCCGACCCTACGCGCCCAGCGGCGGCTGGGGGTCACGCCGGACGCCGTGCGGGCCTTCGCCGCGCAGATCGGCGTGAGCCGCACCAACCGCACCGTGGACCTCGCCGTCTACGAGAACGCCGTGCGCGAGGATCTGAACCACCGGGCGCCGCGCGTCATGGCGGTGCTCGACCCGATCCGTGTGACGGTCACAGGGCTGGACGCGCAGACCCTGAGCCTGCCGTACTGGCCCTACGACGTGATCGCCGGTTCAACGGACGGGCTGGTGGGCCTGCCCGGCGGGCCGCGGGTGCTTCCCGAGCAGGCGGTGCGGGACGTGCCGATCGGCCCGCACCTGGTCATCGAGCGCGAGGACTTCAATCCGGCGCCGCCAAAGGGCTACAAGCGCCTCACGCCGGGAGGCACGGTGCGACTGCGTGGCGCCGGGATCATCCGTGCGGACTCCTTCGAATCGGACGCCGAAGGGAATGTCACGCACGTGCACGCCACGCTGCTCGGCGAGGGTGCAAAGGCCAGTGGCGTGATCCACTGGGTGGACGCCGCGCAGGGAATTGCAGCCGAGTTCCGCCTGTACGACCGCCTGTTCCGCGTGCCGAACCCCGAGGGCGAACACGAGGACGATCTGGAACCCGTCCCGGACGTGCACTTCGATCCGGACGAGGCGGCCCTGGAGGACGGGTCGGCCCCGACCGACGCGGGCTTCCTGCGCTACCTGAATCCGGACAGCTTGAAGCTCACGCGCGGCGTGGTGGAACCCAGCGTGCTGAGCGACCCGCCGGGCACCCGCTACCAGTTCGAGCGGCAGGGCTACTTCTGGCGTGACCCGGTGGACAGCCATGAGGACGCGCTGGTCTTCGGGCGGATCGTGACGCTGAAGGACACCTGGGGCCGGGCGGAAGCGCGCACCGAGGCCCGCCAGACAAAACCCGAGGCGGCGAAGACGCCCGACACGAAAGCGCCTGCGAAGAGCGCGGAGGCCAGACCGGCGGCCCTCAGCGCGGAGCAGGAGGCCGAGGTCGCGCGCCTGACCTCGCTGGGAGCGGCAGAGGCCGATGCCCGCACGGTGGCGCGGGATCCGGCGCTGCTGGCCTTCCTGGGGAACGCCACGCCGGACGCCACGTTCGCGCAGGTGACCTCCTGGGCCGTGAACGACCTCGCGCCGGGCGTGCGGGCCGGCGAGGTGCGGGTGGACGCCGCCGCGCTCGCCCCGCTGGCCGCGCGGCTGGCCGGGGGCGGTGTGACCATGCGGGTGGCCCGCACGGCGCTGATGCAGGCCGCGACGACTGGCGAGCCTCCGCTGGACGTCATCGCCCGCGAGGGCCTGGACGCCGCCCTGAGTGACGACGCCCTTGCCCGCGCGGTCGCGGAGGCCCTGGCCGCCCACCCCGACAAGGTCGAGGCCTACCGGGCCGGGCGAACGGCCCTGCGGGGGTTCTTCACCGGTCAGGTGATGCGTGCCACGGGCGGCAAGGCCGAGCCGCAGGCGGTGGCAGCGGCGCTGGATGCGGCCCTGGCCACCCCAGAAGGCGGCGCCTGAGCCAGCCGCGCTCATTCCAGCGCTGACCGCCGGGCCGCCCGACTACAGTGGTGGCATGCGATTGCCTTCCGTGATGCTCCTTGCCCTGACCGTGACCCTCGGCGGGGCGGCCAGCGCCCTGACCCTGCACCCCGCCGGGGTGTACGCCGTGCCAGGAGCCGACGTGAACTTCGCGTGGGGGCTGCCGGGCGGCCGCTGGGCCGTGAGCGCGGACAATGCCGTGATGGTGCTCGGGCCGGACCTGAAGGTGATGCGGGCGTGGCACACCCTGCCGGGCGCGATCCGGGCCCTCGCGGTCGATCCGCAGGGGACACGGGTCGCCGCCATGACCCGTGACCGCTGGAGCGTGTGGAACCTGGAGAGTGGCGCCGAGCTGGGCAGCGGGCAGGTGTACGGCAACACGCTGGGCTTCGACGCGGACAGCAACCTGCTGGTCATGTACCACGGCGCCCTGCTGCGCAACACGCTGGAGGGCGGCCCGGAGCGCTTCCGGGCCCTGGAGGTGGGCACGTCCTGGGACTTCTTCGCCGTGTCGCCGGACGGCACCCACGCCGTGCTGATGGACGGCGCGCAGGTGCAGCTGGTGGAGCTGGCGGGCGGGAAGGTGCTGGCCAGCGCCGACCTGTCCGACGATCCGGACGGCCTGGCCGCGACCTTCAGCCCGGATGGTCAGGCTGTGGTCGTCCGGACCGGCCAGGAGGCCCTGATCCTGCGCTCCGGCGAGGACGCGCTGGACATCAAGAACGGAAGCGACCTGGATCTGAACGCCTCCGCCCTGTACTTCAGCGGGGACAGCCAGTTCGTGTCCGTGAGTGGCCGTCGCGCCCAGGCGTACGACCTGGCTACGGGCCTACTGGTGGGCGAGCGGTTCAGCCTGCCGGCCAGCGGCGGCGTGGTGCGCGGCACGGACGGCCGCTTCCTGGCCGTCGGGCGCGGCGTGGCTACCTTCGATCCGGTCACGCACACCGAACAGCGCCGCACCGACCTGGTGTCCTCGAACGCGTGGCTGGGGGCGTTCCTGCCGGACGGGAAGTTCTACGCCGGCGTGGACGATCTGCGCGCCCTCAAGGGTGGCCTGCCCCTGAACGTGGGGCCGGTGGACGACCTGTACGGCTTGGAGGCGCAGGGGGGCCGGATCTGGACGCTGAACGGCACCACGGTGCGCGTGACCCAGGCCGGGAAAGTCCGCGCCTTAGCCACCCTGGACGAGGACGCCGAGTACGACACCATCGCGCCCACGCCGGACGGCACGCAGGCCGTGGTGAGCGGCTATTACGGGCTGGCCCTGGTGAACGCGGCCACGGGCAAGGTCAGCGCGCAGGTCACGTCCGACGGGCTGAAGATGGAAGACATCCACGCCGCGCTGCCCACGCCGGACGGCCGGGGCATCCTGATCATTCCGCACAGCGGCGAGGTGGTGCGGTACGACGTGGCGACCGGCCACGTGAAGACCGCGTTCCACCTGCCGTCCGGCGCGAGCCCGAGTGCCCTGCAGGCCACGCCCAGCGGCACCCTGGCCGTGACGTACACCGACGAGGACGACGCCTCCCACGTGGCCCTGATCCGTCCCGGCACAGCCACGCCGTACCGCTCCCTGGCCGTGACCGCCTCCGTCCAGGGCCTGCGCTTCAGCCCGGACGGCAAGCTGCTGGCCCTGCTGAGCGGCGGCGCCCTGAACATCTACGACACGGCCAGCGGCGCGCGGCTGGCCAGTGCCGGCCCCTTCAACAACGTGACCAGCCTGATCACCTGGGCGGGCAGCGGCAAGCAGGTGATGGTCGGCTCCGGCCTGCTGGGCCGGGCGGGCAGCATCACCGTGTTCAACGTGCTGCGCTGAGCACCCGTGCTGTCGGAGCCGACAGGGCGGGGGCCTCCGTAGGACGGACGACCGGCAGCCCCGATTCCCGCTGGGCTGCCGGTGTCCGGACACGGGCGGGGAGGCGCGCGGTACGCTGGCCAGCATGACCACCGGACATGCGGACACCACCTGGGACAGCCTGACGCGGCATTGGCAGGAGCTTTCGGACCTCGGAGGCGTGGGGGCTGTGCTCGGCTGGGATCAGAGCACCTTCCTGCCCCCGGCAGCGGCCGAAGGCCGGGCGCGGCAGCAGGCACTCATGGCGGGCATCCGGCACGCGCGGGCGACCGACGCGGCCTACGGCACGCTGCTGGACGCCGCGCAGGCCCGCTCGGACTGGTCGCCGGTGCAGCAGCGGATGCTGACGGTCGCGCGGCGCGAGTTCGAGGAGGCCACGCGGTTCCCGGCGGCCTTCGTGCAGGCATTCTCGCAGCACACCGGAGAGTCGTACTCGGCGTGGGTGGAGGCGCGGCCCGCGAACGACTTCGGGCGGATGGTGCCGTACCTGGAGAAGACGCTCGACCTGAGCCTGCAGGCGGCCGCGTACTTCCCGGAATTCGCGTCGCCGATGGATTACTTCATCGACCAGTCGGACGAGGGCATGACCTCGGAGGTGGTCGACCGGGTGTTCGCCGAGTTGCGCGCGGCGCTCGTTCCGCTGGTGGAGGCAGTGGCGCAGGCTCCGGCGCCACGCACGGACTTTCTGCTGCGCCTATACCCGGTGGCCAAGCAGCTTCAGCTGGGGCAGCGGATCGCGCTGGCCTACGGGTACGACACCTCGCGGGGCCGGCAGGATCTGACCGCGCACCCGTTCATGACGCGCGTGGGCGACCAGGACGTGCGGATCACGACCCGCGTGAAGGAAAACGACCTGACCGAGGCGCTGTACTCGACCCTCCACGAGACGGGCCACGCGCTGTACGAGCAGGGCGTGGCCGCCGACCTGCTCGGCACGCCCCTGGGCGGCGGCGTGAGCTCCGGCGTGCACGAGAGCCAGTCGCGGTTGTGGGAGAACCTGGTGGGCCGCTCGCGGGCCTTCTGGGCGGCGTACTTCCCGATGTTCCGGGACGCCTTCCCGGATCAGCTCGCGGACGTGACGGAAGACGAGATGTACCACGCGGTGAACGCCGCGCAGCGCAGCCTGATCCGCACGGACGCCGATGAGCTGACGTACAACCTGCACGTGATCACCCGCTATGACCTGGAACGCGACCTGCTCTCGGGCCAGCTGGCGGTGCGTGATCTGGCCGGCGCGTGGCACGCGGCCTACCAGACGAACCTGGGGCTGCACGCCCCCAGCGACGTGGACGGCGTCTTGCAGGACGTGCACTGGTACGGCGGCGGGATCGGCGGGGCCTTCCAGGGGTACACGCTGGGGAACGTGCTGAGCGCGCAGTTCTACGCGGCGGCGCAGCAGGCCCTCCCGGGCCTGGCGTCGGACACCGCGCGGGGGGAGTTCACGGCCCTGCACGGCTGGCTGCGCGAGCACGTGTACGCGCCCGGCGGCACCTTCAAACCGGCGGAACTGGTGCAGCGCGTGACCGGCGAGCCCATGAACGTCGGGCCGTACCTGACGTACCTGCGCGGAAAGTACATGGCGTTGTACGGGCTGCACTGAGTGAATGGCTGGGAGGAGCGCATGGCCGAGGGCCGCGCCTGCGGGGGAACACCTGGGGCGCGGCCACTGGTCTGGAGGAGGCGTGTGGCGCGTGGTGCCGCGCTGTCCGCCGTGCTGGGCCGCATGATGCCGCGCACCGTGTGACAGGATTCTTAACGCGCGGACTGAACCGGCGCTGGGCGACCGACAGGTCGGCGTGAAGCGGCGTAGCATGACCGTCAGTGGGCCTGGTGTCAGGCCAGGAGGCGTGATGGGTACACTCGAAAACCTCTACAAGCAGGTGATCCTCGACCACTCGCGCAAGCCCCGCCATTTCGGCGAGCTGCCGGACGCGACGTATACCGAGACCGGGCACAATCCCAGCTGCGGAGACCGCGTACAGCTGATGCTGAAACTCGATGGGGACGTGATCGCGGAGGCCCGTTTCGTCGGGAAGGGCTGCGCGATCTCGATGGCGAGCGCGAGCCTGATGACCTCGGCGCTCCGGGGCAGAACGCTGGCGCAGGCTGCCGAGGTGGAACGCGCCTTCCTGCAGATGATCCGTACGGGGGAACCGGCGGCGGAACTGGGAGATCTGGTGGCCTTGCAGGGCGTGCACTCGCTCCACACGCGCGTGAAGTGCGCCACGCTGCCGTGGCAGACGCTGGACGTGTTGCTGCAACAGGCGGCCGTGCAGGAGTAAGACCCGGCCGGTCAGCCTGCTGATCCCGTGGGGAGGTGCCCGCCGGAAGTTGCGAAAGAAGGCGTATTTATGGGAAGTGAAGCGCTCCTGGCCCACATGGTCAGGGGCGCTTGACAATTTCCGGGCGGCGGTGCACACTGGCGACACCACAATGTAATCGTTTGCAACGGACGTCCTCCAGCCGGGAGCGTGTCCGGTGCGGCCCGCACTCCCCGAGGTGTTCCCCTTCCATGCCCAGCATCCAGGACGTCGCCAAACTCGCCCACGTGTCCACCGCCACCGCCTCGCGCGCGCTGAGCCGGCCGGACATGGTGGCCCCGGCCACCCGGGAACGGGTGGTGCAGGCAGCCCAGCGCCTCGGCTACCAGCCGAACGTCCTGGCGCGCAGTCTGAGGCAGAAAGAAACGCGCACCATCGGCCTGATCGTGGCCGACATCCTCAACCCCTTCCACGCCATGCTCGCCAAAGGCGTCCAGGACGCGGCGGATCGTCACGGGTACACGGTCTTCCTGTTCAACAGCGACGAGGAGCCCGCCAAGGAACTGCGGGCCATGGACACCCTGCGCGGTCACCTGCCCACCGGCCTGATCGTCGCCCCCACCAGCGGCACCCGCACCCACCTCAAGACCCTGCCGAACCTGCCGGTCGTGGAACTCGACCGCGTGAGCGGCCACCCCGGCACGACCACCGTGACCGTGGACAACCTGGGCGGCGCCATGACGGGCACACAGCATCTGATCGGTCTGGGCCATCGCCGGATCGGCATGATCGTCGGGCAGCAGGACATCAGCACCGCCATCGACCGGCACGAGGGCTACCGCGCCGCGCTGCGGACGTCCGGAATTCCGTACGACCCCACCCTGGTGCTGTCGGGGCACCACCGCGAGGACGACGGGTACCGCGCCGCCCGGCAGCTGTTGAGCGGGCCGGCCGACACCCGACCCACCGCGCTGTTCGTGGGCAACAATGAAATGACCGTGGGTGCCGTCCTGGCCGCCCGTGAACTGAACCTGGGTATTCCACACGACCTGTCGATCGTGGGATTCGACGATTCCCGCTGGGCGCAGACCATGACCCCGCCCCTGACCGTGATCTCGCAGCCTGCCTACGACCTGGGCCGCCTGGCCTGCGAGCACCTGATCGGCCAGCTGGGCCTCGCGCACCCGTCCCCCGCATCGGTGCAGCTTCCCACCACCCTGATCATCCGGCACTCCACCGGGCCGCCTGCCGGCTCCGGCTCGACCGCACAGGCCGCCCTCCCGTCCCTCGTCCTCTCGCCCCACCCACGTTAAGGAGCATCATGCAACAAGCCAAAGTGTTCGCCGCCACCGCCGTCCTCGCCCTGACCGCCGCCGCCGTGGTCACCTCCGCCCTGGCCCAAGGCACGCAGCCCATCATCGGCCTAATCACCAAGACCGACACCAATCCCTTCTTCGTGAAGATGAAGGAGGGCGCGCAGAAGGAAGCGGATCGTCTGGGCGCCAAGCTGATGACTGGCGCCGGCAAGAGCGACGGCGACAACGCCGGACAGGTCACGGCCATCGAGAACATGGTCGCCGCCGGGGCCAAGACCATCCTGATCACCCCCAGCGACTCCAAGGCCATCGTGCCGGCCATCGCCAAGGCCCGCGCCGCCGGCGTGATGGTGATCGCCCTGGACTCCCCCACCGAGCCCGCCAGCGCCGTGGACGCCCTGTTCGCCACCAACAACTACAACGCCGGCCTGCTGATCGGCCAGTGGGCCAAGAAGACCATGGGCAGCAAGAAGGCCGTGATCGCCACCCTCGACCTGTTCCCCGGCCAGCCGGTGGGCATCGCGCGCCACAACGGCTTCCTGGAAGGTTTCGGCGTGGCGGGCGTGACCTCCAAGAGCACGGGCCAGGTGAACACCAGCGTCGTCTGCGCCCAGGACTCCTTCGGTGACCAGGCCAAGGGCCAGACCGCCATGGAGAACTGCCTCCAGAAGAACCCTGACATCAACCTGGTGTACACCATCAACGAGCCCGCCGCCGCCGGGGCCTACCAGGCCCTCAAGGCCGCCGGCAAGGAAAAAGACGTCCTGATCGTCTCGGTAGACGGCGGCTGCGCGGGCGTGCGCAACGTGGAAGCCGGCGTGATCGGCGCGACCAGCCAGCAGTACCCCCTGAAGATGGCCGCCATGGGCGTGACGGCCGGCGTGAACTACGCCAAGACCGGCAAGAAGGTCAGCGGCTACACCGACACCGGCGTCAACCTGATCACCAACAAGGCCGTGGCGGGCGTCAAGAGCCAGAACGGCAAGTACGGCCTGGCGAACTGCTGGGGCCAGTAAGAACCCGTTGCCGGGCGGCGTGAACCCCGCCGCCCCACGAACCACCTGACGCCCCGCACCGGAGCTACGGATCACGGCACCCTCGCCGTGGGTCGTAGCTCTCACCACACCGGCCCGTTCCGCTGAAGCCGGGAAAGTGGCATGCTGGGCAGACCCAACCTGCCCGCGTGCTCCCGTCCGCTCCTCTCTGGCCCGTCGGCCGTCCGATGAGCCCCGCGCCGCCTTCCCCGGAGACGAACCATGACCCAACCGAGCACCGCCGCACCGGCCCGGCGTTCCTTTCAACTGCCCAGCATCAGCACGCTCGGGCCCCTGATCGCGCTGCTGGTCGCGTGCATCTTCTTCGCCACGCAGTCGAGCCGCTTCCTGTCGCTGAACACCTTCTCGCTGATCCTGCAACAGACGTCGTTCGTGGGCGTGATCGCCATCGGGCAGACGCTGATCGTCCTGACGGCCGGCATCGACCTGAGCTGCGGCATGATCATGGCCCTGGCCAGCATGGTGATCGGCAAACTCGCGGTGGAGCAGGGCCTGCCGGTCGCCGTGGCGATCCTGGCCGGGCTCGCCATCGGCGCCTTCATCGGCTGGCTCAACGGCCTGCTGATCACCCGCTGGAAACTGCCGCCCTTTATCGTGACGCTGGGCATGTACTCCATCGTGTTCGCGGCCGTGCACATCTACTCGAAGGCCACCAGCGTACCCATGCCGCCCGACGGGCTGACCTTCCTGGCGCACCGTTTCAAGCTGCTCGGCACGACCTTCTCGTATGGCTCGCTGCTGATGCTGGTGCTGTTCTTCCTGACGTGGCTGTACCTGAACTACACCGCGCCCGGCCGGCACATCTACGCCCTGGGCAACAACCCCGAGGCCGTGCGTCTGAGCGGGATTCCCAACAACCGCCTTCTGCTCAGCGTGTACACCTTCGCCGGACTGCTGTACGGCGTGGCCGCCCTGCTGCTGCTCGAACGCATCGGGGGCGCGTCGCCGGAGGCGGGCCAGACCGAGAACCTGGAGAGCATCACGGCGGTCGTGATCGGCGGCACCAGCCTGTTCGGCGGGCGCGGGAACGTGCTCGGCACCTTGATCGGCGCGCTGATCGTGGGCGTGTTCCGCTCGGGCCTGACCCTGATGGGCCTGGACAGCGTGTACCAGAACCTGATCACGGGCATCCTGATCATCCTGGCCGTCGCCACGGACCAGTTTTCCCGGAGGAAATCATGAGCGCTGCCGAGAACCTGCACCCCCACCCCACCGCCACCGGCATGTCCACCGCGGCCCTGGTCATGGAAGCGCGCGGCCTGGTCAAGCGCTACGGGCAGGTCGTGGCCATGAACGGCGCGGACTTCGAGTTGCGCCCCGGCGAGATCATGGCCGTGATCGGCGACAACGGCGCGGGCAAGAGCACCCTGATCAAGGCGCTGTCCGGCGCCATCACGCCCGACGAGGGCCAGATCATGCTCGAAGGCCGTCCCGTGACCTTCCGCAGCCCTATCGACGCGCGGCGCGAGGGCATCGAGACGGTGTACCAGGATCTGGCCGTGGCGCCCGCCATGACCATCGCCGAGAACCTGTTCCTGGGCCGCGAAATCATGCGGCCCGGCCCCCTGGCGAAACTGCTCAAGCTGATCGACAAGAAGAAGATGCTGGAGGAGGCGACCCGCCACATGCAGGGCCTGCAGTTCGCCATCAAGAGCATGAGCCAGCCGGTCGAGACGCTCTCGGGCGGACAGCGGCAGGGTGTGGCGGTCGCCCGCAGTGCGGCCTTCGCCCGGCACGTGGTGATCATGGACGAGCCCACCGCCGCCCTGGGCGTGCGCGAGGGCAACATGGTGCTCGACCTGATCCGGCAGGTGCGCGACAAAGGCCTGCCCGTGATCCTGATCTCGCACAACATGCCGCACGTGTTCGAGATCTCGGACCGCATTCACGTGCACCGCATGGGCAGGCGGGCCGCCCTGCTGAATCCGAAGAAGATCAGCATGGCCGACACGGTCTCCGTGATGACCGGCGCCATCCGGCCCGAGGATCTCAGCGCGGACGTCCTGGCACACTGAACCGCACCACCCGACGCGCCCGCCTGGAATTCCTGGGCGGGCGCGTCGGATTGGAGGTCAGCGGCGCGCGCTGGCCGCGTGTTCCCGCGCCACCCACACCCGGTACGCGCTGACCGCCAGGATCGCGGCCAGGGGCAGCGGCACGTCGCCCAGGTCAAGGCGAATATCGACCCCCTGCGTGAACGACCCGAAACGGCCCCGCACGCCGTCCTCGTCACGGTTCAGGACGATGTCCACCCCCTCGGTGAAGCCGCCGTAGCGTCCGGTCGCTCCATCGGGCATGAATGTCAGCACGACGTCCAGCCCGTCCGTGTACCCGCCCAGGTGGAGGCGCAGCTGTCCACCCGCGACCTCGGCGCGCAGGTCGAAGCCCTCGGTGAAGGAGCCCACGCGGCCTTCCAGGGCACCCTGGCCGAGGCCCACGACGATGTTCTGCCCGTCGGTAAAGGTGCCGATCCGGCCCCGGAGGTGCTGGCCGTCCCACTCTCCGTTCAGATCCAGTCCGGCCGTGAAGCCGCCGAGGCGTCCCTGCAATCCGCTCATGCCCGCACTGTAGGAGCCGCCGTCTGGCAAAACCCTGACGGCCCGCCAGGGAAAACGCCCACCGCCCCCATGAAGGGATGGTGAGCGTCCGGGGAGCGCCGCCTACAGTTCCAGCAGCATCCGCGCCGGGTCTTCCAGCAGGTTCTTGATCATCACCAGGAACTGCACGGCTTCCTTGCCGTCGATGATGCGGTGATCGTACGACAGCGCCAGGTACATCATCGGGGCGATCACGACCTGCCCGTTCTGGGCGATGGGCCGCTCGATGATGTTGTGCATGCCCAGGATCGCGCTCTGAGGGGCATTGATGATCGGGGTGCTCATCATGCTGCCGAACGTCCCACCGTTCGTGATGCTGAAGGTGCCGCCGCTCATGTCCTCCATGGTCAGCTTGCCACCCTTGGCCTTCACGGCGAAGTCCGCGATGCCCTTCTCGATTCCGGCGAGGCTCATCTGTTCGGTATCGCGCAGGATCGGCACGACCAGCCCGCGCTCGGACGCCACCGCGATGCCGATGTCGTAATACCCGTGGTAGATGATGTCCTTGCCGTCCACGCTGGCGTTCACCATCGGGAAGGCCTTGAGGGCCTCGGTCGCGGCGCGCACGAACAGGCTCATGAAGCCCAGTTTCACGCCGTGCTTGGCCACGAACGGATCCTGGTACTTCTTGCGCAGATCCATGGCCGGCTTCATGTTCACCTCGTTGAAGGTGGTCAGCAGCGCAGCCGTGTTCTGCACCTCCTTGAGGCGCTCGGCAATGCGGGCCCGGATGCGGGTCATGGGCACGCGCTGCTCGGTGCGCGGCCCCGCAGGCGCACTGGCCGCCACCTTCGCGGGTGCGGCGCTGGCCGGAGCGGCGCTGCTGGGCGCGGCGGCCGACTGCGGGCCCTGATCCGTCGCGCCGCCCTGGGCGGCCTGCACGGCGTCTGCCTTGGTGATGTTGCCCTTGGGGCCGGTGGCCGGAATGCTTGCCGGGTCGAGGTTCGCCTCGGTCACGACCTTGCGCACGGCCGGAGACAGGTCATCGCGGCGGGTGGCCTCGTTCGCCTCCGGCGTGGAACCTGCCGCTGCCGGAGTCGCAGGCGTGGCGGCGGGCTCCGGGGCCGGAGCGGGTGCCGAACCCGCTTCGCCCAGGGTGCCCAGCACTTCCTCGCTGAGCACCGTGTCGCCCTCGTTCTTCACCACGCTCTGCAGCACGCCGTCCTGCTGCGCCTGGATTTCCAGCACCACCTTGTCCGTCTCGATTTCCGCCAGCAGATCACCGCGCTTCACGGCCTCGCCAGGGTGCTTATGCCACGCGAGCAGGGTGCCCTCGCTGACCGACTCGCTGAACACGGGAACTTTGATATCCGCCATAACGCCCCGGATTCTACCCCGCCCCCGACTGTGACTGACGCGGGAACGGCGGACGGGCTGAACGAATGGCACGCAACTGGCATCCGTTCAGCCCAGGTCTGACCGCTCCGGCAGGTGCCCGTACCCGGCGGGCCGCGTGACCCGCAGGCTGGCCGCCCGAACCGCGAAGGCCACAGCGTCCGGCAGGCGCTTCCCTTCGGCCAAGGCCGCGGCCAGCGCGCCGTTGAAGGTGTCCCCGGCGGCCACGGTGGACACGGCCTGCACCGGCGGCGTGGTGAAGGCCTGCTCGCCCGCCGCGTCCAGCAGCAGCGCGCCCTGCGCTCCGCGTTTGACAACGACGTACCGGACACCCAGGGCCAGCAACGCCCGCGCTGCCGCGCTGGTGTCCAGCTCGCCGCTGAGGGTTCGGGCCTCGTGCTCGTTCGGCGTGAGGATGTCCACGGCCTCAAGCAGCTCGCGCGGCAGGTGCGGCGCGGCGGGCGCGGGATCGAGGATCACGGTCACGCCCGCCGCCCGCGCCCGCCGCGCCGCCTCGACCGTGACGGCCAGCGGCACCTCCAGTTGCAGCAGCAGCGCGGAGGCGCCGGGCAGCGCGGCGTCCAGGGCCGTCAACTCGGCATCTGCGAGTTCCTGGTTGGCGCCGCCGTGCAGGGTGATGGTGTTCTCACCGTCCGGCGCGATGTGGATGTAGGCCTGCCCGGTCACGGTGGCGGGCAGGCGGCGCACGCCGGAACTGGTCACTCCCCGATCCCGCAGCGCGCCGAGCAGCCGGTCCCCCGCCTCGTCTGTCCCCACCGCGCCGATCAGGTGGGTGGGGACGCCCAGCGCGGCGCACGCGGCGGCCTGGTTCGCGCCCTTGCCACCGGGCATGTGCTCCAGCCCCAGCGAGTGCATGGTCTCGCCCGCGCGCGGCAAGTGTGGCACGCGCAGCAGGATGTCGAGGTTCAGGCTCCCGAGGACGACGACAGCAGATCGGCTCATGGCCCCAGTGTGTCATCTGCCTCCGGGCCGCTCGGGCTGCCACAATGCCCCCACGACCAGTTTCATAGTCAAGGAGGCCGTATGAGTGAGTCCACGCTTCAGACGCCGTCCCTCACCGAGCGCCCTGGCACGAGCGACGCGGTGCGCGCCCAGATCCTGGCCACCGAACACTGGAGTCTGCTGGCGACCCGCTCGCTGACGTGGACCGAGACCTTCAGCCGCGCGGGCATGTTCCTGACGGTCGTGTCCGGTGCCGTCGTGGCCCTCGCCCTGGTAGGCAACGCGACCGGCTTCGGCCCGGCCTTCCGAGGCTTCGCGCTGCTGCTGTTGCCGGTGGTGCTGCTGATCGGTCTGTTGACATACGCTCGCCTCAGCGACGCAAATCTCGAGGAGATGGGGCTGCTGATCGGTATGAACCGGCTCCGCCATGCCTACCTGGAACTTGCCCCGGACCTCACGGCGTACTTCGTGACGGGCCTACACGACGATGAAGCGGGCATTGCCCAGACCTACGGCACGGTGTTCCACCGGTATACGGGCTACAGCGTCGTTCAGGCGCTGTCGGGCACGCCGGAACTCGTGGGCCTGATCACCGCCGTGACTGGCGGGGTGCTGGGGGCCCTGGTCGCGAGCAGTCTGAGGTGGCCGGAACTGGCGAGCGTGACGACGGGCATCATCACCGGACTGGCGGTGGCGGCGGCGCTACTGCTCCGGACACTCCGCCGCTACGCGCAGGCACGCCGCGCGTACCAGCCAAAGTTTCCATCCTGAGCTGAGCCGGTTCAGCCCTGCTGCTTGGCGACCTGCGCGAGTTCCTTCTGTTCCTCGATCACCTCTGGCGCGACAGCCTGAAGGGGTTCGCCGAGCGCGGCGGCGATCACGGCCGCCTGCTCGCGGGCATGCACGCTGGAATAGCCGGTGGCGGTGCTGGCGCTGCGGTGGCGGCTGGAGTGATCCAGCGTCTGGCCGGGCGCCAGTGCGCGTTCCAGGTCCTCCCAGATCATCAGCCATGCACCCTGGTTCTCGGGCTCTTCCTGCGCCCACACGACCTGCGCACCGGGATGCTGGGCCAGTTCGGCCGCCAACGCCTCGGCGGGGAAGGGGTACAGCTGCTCCAGGCGGATCAGGGCGGTGCCCTGGTACCCGTCGCGGTTGGCCTCGCGGGCCTCCACGAGTTCCCAGTGCAGCTTGCCGGACGAGATCACAACCCGGCGGGCCTGCGTGACCTCGGGATCGCCGATGACCTCGCAGAAGCGGCCGTCCGTGAGTTCCGACAGGGGGCTCATGGCCTGCTTGTTGCGCAGCAGGCTCTTGGGCGTCATCACGATCAGGGGTTTGCGGTAGGGGCGCAGCACCTGACGGCGCAGCAGGTGGAAGATCTGCGCGGCGCTCGACGGCACCACGACCTGCATGTTCTTCTGTGCGCACAGCTGCAGGTAGCGTTCCAGGCGGGCGCTGGAGTGCTCGGGACCCGCGCCCTCGTAGCCGTGCGGCAGGAGCATCACGAGGCCCGACAGGCGCTGCCATTTGCTCTCGCCCGCCGAGAGGAACTGATCCACGACCGCCTGCGCGCCGTTCGCGAAGTCCCCGAACTGCGCTTCCCACGCGACCAGGCCCTTGGGTTCACTGGTCGAGTACCCATATTCGAAGGCCAGCACCGCTTCCTCGGACAGCGTGGAGTCGACGACCTCCACGCGCCCCTGGGCCGGCGAGAGGTGCGCGAGGGCCATGTATTCCTCGTTCAGCGGATCGGCCGCTTCCTGGTCGTGCAGCACGGCGTGGCGGTGTACGAAGGTGCCGCGCCCGGAGTCCTGGCCGACCAGCCGCACGCCGTAGCCCTCGTCGAGCAGGGAGGCGTAGGCGAGCATCTCGCCCATGCCCCAGTCGAGGAGCTGCTCGCCCCGGGTCATGGCCCGGCGGGGGGTGAGCACGGTGCGTTCGATGGTTCGGTGCACCTTGAAGCCCTCGGGCACGGTGGTGAGCTTGGTGCCCAGTTCCTCCAGTTTCTCGCGCGGCACGGCCGTGGCCACCTGATCCCGATCCCAGTGGGTGTCGGTGTAGGCCTTCCAGTCGACGGCCAGGGCGCTCTGCGCGAGGTTCTCCATCTCCTCGACGACGGACTCCCCGGCATCGAGCTTGTCGCGGAAGATGCCGACCAGGGCGTCGCCCTCCCCGGCCGCGAGGAGGCCCGCCGCCTCCAGCTGCTGCGCGTAGATGGCGCGCGCGCCGGGGTGCTGGTCGATCTCGCGGTACATGATCGGCTGCGTCATGCGCGGCTCGTCGCCCTCGTTGTGACCGTTGCGGCGGAAACCGATCAGGTCGATGAACACGTCCTTGCCGAACTCCTGGCGGTACGCCACGGCCAGATCCGCGCAGAACACCACGGCCTCCGGGTCGTCGCCGTTCACGTGCAGCACCGGCGCGTTGGCGACCTTGGCGATGTCGGTGCAGTAGCGGCTGCTGCGGGTGTCGCGCGGATCACTGATGGTGAAGCCGATCTGGTTGTTGATCACGATGCGCACCGCGCCGCCCGTGGCGAACCCGCGCAGGCGCGAGAGGTTCAGGGTCTCCATGACGACGCCCTGCCCGCTGACGGCCGCGTCTCCGTGTACCGTGATGGGCAGTACCGTGCGGCGCTCCGTGTCGCCCCGGCGATCCTGGCGGGCGCGAACGCTGCCGTGCACCACGGGCGACACGATCTCCAGGTGGCTTGGGTTGAAGGCCATCGCGAGGTGCATGGGGCCGCCGGGCGTGCGCACGTCGCTGGAAAAGCCCATGTGGTATTTCACGTCGCCCGCCACGTCGGGGTCGTCGCTCAGTTTCTTCTTGCCGTCGAACTCGGCGAACAGGTCGCTGGGCTTCTTGCCGAAGATGTTCACCAGGGTGTTCAGGCGGCCACGGTGGGCCATGCCCAGCACGACTTCCTTCACGCCGTACGTGCCGGCCTGCTGGATGATCCGGTCGACCAGCGGAATGAAGCTCTCGCCGCCCTCCAGCCCGAAGCGCTTGACACCGGGGTACTTGTTGCGCAGGTACAGTTCCAGGCCCTCGGCGGCCGTGAGCTTGCCGATCACGCGGCGGCGCTCGCCGGGCGTGAGGTTGTGCCGGCCCTGGCCGCGGCCCTTCTCGATGCGCGCCTGGAACCACTGGCGTTCGCCGGCCGGCAGGGAGTTGTACTCGAAACCGATGGAGCCGCAGTACGTTTCCTGCAGCTGCGAGATCACGTCGCGCAGCGAGCCCTCGAAGGGGCCGTCCTTGACATGCTCGTTCAGGTCGGCCTCGCTCAGGTCGTAGAACTGTGGAGTGAGTTCCGGCACGACCGGCAGGCCGCGCATCCGCAGCGGATTGCTGCGCGCGCTGATGTGCCCGTACACGCGGTACGCGGTGATCATGGCCCCGGCCGCCTGCTGCGCGCCGCTGGCGCTGGGGGCCGGAGCGGGAGCCGCGCCGCCGCGCCGAGACTGGCCCAGGTCGTAGAAGGCCTGCTGCACCGGCGAGTGCGCGGTCTCCTGCACGCCGCCGCGCACGTCGTCGAAGTAGGTGCGCCACTCGGCATCCACGCTGCTGGGGTCGGCCAGGTAGGCCTCATACAGCCCCTCGATGAAGGCCGCGTTCGCCCCGGACATGATGGTCAAAGGTCCCGTCATAACGCCCCCCAGCATACCCCTGCTCCCTGCCAGGAATGGCACGGCCAGCCTCTTTCCACACCCTGTGTTCCTGCCGCCGTGACCGCATCTGACGGTTCCGTCAGGTGGCTTTAGACGGCCCCTACCTGCACCGCCGCCCGTGGGCGCAGCATGTCCCCATGACCCTGCACGCCACACGTCTCGAGTTCACAGGTCTCTTTCCCGCCGGAGCGGCGCCCGAGCAGCTGGGCCGCGGATACACCTGGACAGAGGGACCCACGTACGTGCCGTCTCGCGGCGTGGTCGTGTTCAGCGATGTGCGCCAGAACCGCACGTGGGCGTACTCGGACGGCGGGGAGCTGCGCGAGGAACTGAACCCCAGCGAGTACCAGAACGGCCACACGCTGGACGCGCAGGGCCGCCTGATCGCGTGCTCGCACGGGCAGCGGGCGCTGCTGCGCCAGGAGCCGGACGGATCGTGGACGACGCTGGCCCGCACCTTCGAGGGCGCAAGGTTCAACAGCCCTAACGACGTGGCCTTACACCCGGACGGCAGCCTGTGGTTCACGGATCCCAGCTACGGCCTGGACAAACCCGAGGAGGGCGGGCGGGGCGAACCGATGGAACTGCCGGGCCGCTGGGTCTTCCGGCTCGCGCCGGACGGCACCCTCACCGCGCCCATCCGGGATCGGGACAAGCCCAACGGCCTGGTGTTCGCCTCGGCCGACACGCTGCTCCTAGCGGATACGGGAAAGGATTCGGCCACGTACCGCTACGACGTGACCCCGGACGGCCGGGCGACGCTGGTCGGCGAGCACTTCCGCGTGAATCCCGGCAAGACCGATGGCCTGCGCGTCGATGAAGCGGGCCGGATTTGGAGCAGCGCAGGCGACGGCGTGCACGTGCTCACGCCGGACGGCCAGGAACTCGGTCGGATCCTGTTCCCCGAGGTCGTGAGCAACCTGTGCTTCGGCGGCCCGGACGGCACGGCGCTGTACGTGACGGCCACCACGGGCTTCTGGCGGATCATGACGCTCACCCGCGCGGGCTGAGATACCTGGCCTCACCCGCAGTGCGGGAACTCCACGCGGAGGAACCCCGTAAGATCAGCGTATGAGAATCCTGTCCCGTCTGCTGGTCGTGCTGGGCGTCATCGTGATCGTCGTATCGGCCGTGCTGCTCGGCAAGGATGTGATCGACATCAACCAGTTGCACGCGGTGGCGAACGCCAACCGCAGCACGAACTTCCCCAGCCCGCTGAACAACGTGCTGATCACCTACGCGCTGTCCGTGGTGGGCGCATTTCTGACCGGCCTGGGCGTCAGCATGCCCAGGCGCCGCGTACGCCCCTGACCTGAGCCATCGGCGGCGCGGCATTCCCACTGCTGAAACCTGTCGGGACTGGGGCTCAGCGCAGCGGCCGACAGCCACTGAGTTGCAGGTTGCCCGTGGCATTGTTGCGCAGGGTCGAGGTGCCGCCCTGCGTGACCCACGTGACCTGCTCGTTGCGGAAGGAACCGCCGGGCATCAGGGACAGCGTGGTGGTCTTGCCCGCGAAGGTGACGATGGCGGTGTCGCCCATCGGGGTGACCTGCACGCGCACGCCCCCCTGGCAGACGTAGGTCACCGGCGTCGGCTGGTGCATGCCGTCGGCCCCGGCCACGCCCTGGCCGAGCAGTCCGAGGCCAACCACCACGCCAGTCAGGACGGTTCTGCTGTGTTGGGCCGCGTTCCGCCTAGGGCGACCGGCACTGTTTGGTTCAGTTGTGAGGTACATAGGGCCAGCATCCCACGCGCCCAGGGCGGCGGGGTGAGGGAAGACTGAATGTGCGGTGGCCCCGGCCGTGTGGAATCAGGGCCTCACTGCATCAGGTTGTTCATGCGGGCAGGCAGCAGGGAGGCGCCAACGACCCCGAAGTCCTGCACCTGACCGCTGGCGTCCAGGCCGATGATCAGCGTCCAGCCGTCCTTCGGGCCGCGCTCGTAGGAGGCTGTCCGGGTGTAATACGTCACGGTGCCGTGAGGCGTAAGTTCCTCGGCCAGCACGGCCGTCTCGGCACCATAGGCGCGTTTCCCTCCGGCACGGAACGACTGGAAGTCGCCGTAGGACTTCCACTGCGCCTTCACCTTCGGCGAGAAGGCGGCCCACACGGTCTGCAAGGAGCTGTCGTACCACTGCTGCGTGAGCCAGCGCGCGAGCCTCAGGGTGGCGTCCAGCTGGGCGGAACCCGTCTCGGACACGGAAGCGGCCCTGACGGCAGGCCGGGCGCTCAGCGGCGCGCGGGGAATGGCCGCCGCGATGGTCGGAATACTGCCCTCGGCGTCCGCACCGGGGATATCCGGGAGCGTGGCCGGCAGCACGTCGGCCGTGGCGGGCCGGGTGGACGACGCGGTCGTCCCGGTGGCCGGGCGAACCGCGGTGCCCGCTGCGGCCGACACCCTGGCCCCGGCGACGGCCGTGGCTGACTGCACCGCGACCGGCTCTGGCGGGTGAAACGCCGACCGGACGGCCTCACTGAGGGTACCGCCACTCACCACCATCGCGCTGGCGAGCGCCACCAAACCGTAGGCGGCCACCGACGCGAACTGTTCCCGAACCCCCATGCTGCCCCTCCCGCTGGCCCCACCCCGGCGACCGACCTCTCCCCCTACCGGGGGATGCCCGCACAGCATAGCGGCAAAGACCGGATCAGGATCGGGCCTTTTTTACAGAGGGTCAGTTGGGCTGGACTTACCGCCTCACCAATGGAAAGGTCGTCCCGCCACATACGCTCTGTGGCGGGACGACCGGACGCCGGTGAGGATCAGTGACCGAAAGCGCCCGCCGGGGCCGGGACGAGCCCGAACAGGGCGGGCCGGGCGTCCGGCTCGGTGGTCTCCGGTTCGTGCAGGGCCACCCAGGCCGCCACCACGCGCGGATCGAAGGCCTTGCCCGCTTCCTCCTGCAGGTATGCGTTCGCGCGGGCAGCGGGCCACGGCTGACGGTAGGCCCGTTCGCTGGTCAGGGCGTCATACACGTCCGCAACGGCCAGGATGCGGGCCAGCAGCGGAATCTGTTCGCCGTGTAGGCCGTCTGGGTAGCCCGCGCCGTCCCAGCGCTCATGGTGCCAGCGGACCACGCCGAGTTCCTCGGGGAGCAGGCCCAGACGCTGCGCGCGCTCGAAGCCGGACGCCGGGTGCTGGCGCACGAGCGTCCAGTCCGCGCCGGTCAGGCGGCCGGGGTGGTTGAGCACGCCTGTGGGCACATCCAGCTTCCCAAGGTCGTGCAGGATGCCGCCCTGCGTCACGGCCCGCAAGGCCTCCGGTGGGCAGCCCAGCGCGCGGGCGAGTTCCAGGGCGTACAGCGTGACGCGGTGCGCGTGCCCGGCCGTGTAGGGGTCGTGCGCCTCGACCTCGGCGATCAGGGCGCGCACGGGGGCGCTGATACCGGCAGCCAGCAGGGCGTCCGGGTCGTTGTTCCACAGGCCCCTCACGGCGGTGCCCAGCGGCACCTGCTTCTCGCGGTACTGCGCGATCAGGCCGGTCAGCAGCGCCCCGCCGACCCCCACCAGCAGCACGTGGTACACCCACCACGACAGCGTCCACGCAAGATTCAGGACGATCACGATCTGCGCCAGGGCCAGCCAGCTTCCCGCATACACGACCGCCAGCTGCAGCGGGAACCGCGCGTACCGCCACGACAGCCAGTACCGCGCCGAGGCCCACACGCACAGGGTGATCGTCAGCGCCAGGATCACCAGACGGCCGGTCCAGGCGGTGGGGGCCAACACCTCCGCGACTTCCGGGTTGAAGACCAGCGCGCCCAGTCCCACCAGGGTCAGCAGCCACACGGCCGGAAGCCAGTTGCGCAGGGCCAGCACGGCCCGCACCGCGCCGTTCGTGGTGGGGAAACTGGAGAGCAGCAGCCACGCCGCCGTGATCAGCGCGCCCAGCTGCGCCGCCGCAGGCAACGCGATGAACGCGTATGACGCGGCGTCCGCTGGCTCCATGCCGGCCATACCCGCGTGGACATTCGCGCCCGCATGGCCCATCACGCCGACTTCCGGGGTGCCGAGACCATGCACGCCGTAGACCAGCCCCAGCGACCCGAAGGCCAGCGAGAGCAGCACGACTTCCGCGTTGCGCTGGCGCAGGCCGACCAGTCCCATCCAGACGGTCACGACGGCCGTGAAGGCGGCGGCGGCCAGCACCAGCAGCATGTGGAAGGTCAGGAGTTCAAGCCGGGCGTTCAGGACGGGCACGGCTAGCAGCACGGCCAGCAGCAGCGCCGGGCCGCCCACGCCCAGCGCCAGCGGCTGACGGGCCCGGCGGATCGCGGCGTCCTTCACCGGAACCAGGATCAGGTCGTGGTGCGGACTTGGTTTGGAATGCGACGTCATGCCGTCACCGTAGGGCGCAGAATGTCACGCGCATCTGACGAACACGGGCCGTCCAGTTGCGCTTCCGACGCGTCCCAGAGGGCATTCTCAGATATTCACATGTCTGGAGCGCACGCGGCCACCCTCTGGTGCCCCCCGGCGGGGGCGTTGCGCCAGTGCTGGGCGTCAAGCAGATGCAGAGCCCACTTCGCTCCGCCCATGAACGCCGCGCCACACGGCAACGGGCGCGAACCGAATCGGCCGCGCCCGCTCCATCACATCGGACTTACTCGGTAATTCCGCGCTTGGCGATTTCCTTGTCTTCCATGATCTTGCCCAGGATGAAGAAGGTCGGTCCCCAGTGCCCCACGAACAGGCCATCGCGTTCCTTGTCGGACGAATCGTTCTGGAGGTACTGACTGGCGCTGAGCAGGATCGAACCGAAACCAAGCAGGTACAGCACATTGTGGATCTTCATGGGAACTCCTTCATGCCCGGCCCGCACTGAGGCCTGCATTACGCCCCCTATGACACGCCCCCAGCCACTCCTCAACGGTACGCGGCCCCACGCTGTGAGGTGCGCCTTTACCCACCGTGACGCCTTTCCCAAGAGACCCGCCAGACCAACTGCACGCCCGGCCGCAATTGCTGACCCGCCGTCGTCAGTTAGAACCCGAGGCGTTCAGGGCAGGTCGTTCGCAAACTCCGTCAGGTCGTCCAGATAGGCCTTGAGCCACGCCAGCAGGTTCGCGCGCGTGTACCCCCCCGTCATCAGGTACGACGCATCCAGATACGCGCTGTCCTCCTCGTTGGAGAGGTAGGCCTGAGAGTAATTGGTGAGGTTCCAGTCGTTCACGTACTGGATAACCTCGTCGGACGACGTATCCGCGTCGTATCCGGTCGTGGCGTTCACGCGGGTGCAGAGATCCGCCTTGCAGCCTTCCAGATCCAGGTACACCGTGTCGCCGTCGATGTTCAGGGTGATGGACGGGCCGGTCTTGCTGTCGCCCGGCGACAACTTCGCGCTGTACCCCGCCTGCGTGATCACCTGCATCACCGTCGCCGGTCGGCCATCGAGCACCTCACCCGTGACGGCCAGACCGGACGACAGCAGCGACAGGGCCAGCACCGACGCGGGGAAGTATTTCATTCACGCAGCGTAAGATCCCACCTCTGACGGGCCTCTCACACTTGGCCGGTCACGGGCACTACCGGCCCAGCGCGGCCACGAGTTCCGCCTTGCTCATGCCGCTGCGGCCCTTCACGCCCCGTTCCTTCGCGCGGTTGTACAGCTCGTCCCGCGACAGGTCGGACAGCGCCGCGTTCGGATTCCCGGTGCCCTGCGTGCGCGTGTTCGGCGTGCGGCCGTTCTCGCGCCGGTGCTTGTTCACGGTGCGCGCCGCGATCTCCTCGACTCGATCCTCCGACACGCCCCGCTGCTTCTCGGAGTCCTTGACGTGCTGGTATTGGCGTTCATCCTTGCGGCTCCAGGCTCTGGGCATACGTGTGACCTCCTGATGATCACCGTAGCCACACGTCCATCAACGTCGGTGAGGCTGAGTTTCACGCGCCGTCATGATGGAATGGGAAACGAACCGCGCTCCCTATTCCGCTCCTACCACCGCCTGCACCCGTCCCACCTGCCCCGACGTGAGCCGCACCTTGATCCCATGCGGATGCGACGGCGAAGACGTGAGCAGCGCCGCCACCACACCACGTGTGAGTTTCCCTGACGCCTGATCCTGCTTCTGCACGATATCCACGGTCACGCCGGGCTGAATCTGGGAGCGAAGTGGAGGCATGGCGAGAGGGTACTGCGGACGCTCAGCTGAAATGGGTCAGGGAATCTCTGTAAACCGCTGCGCGAGCGCGGCGTAGATTCCCTGCACCTGCTGACCACTCGGCTCATTGGCCGAGGACGAATCAATCACCGTCGTGGTCGTGCCGTTCTCGACGGCGGTAAAGATGACAAGTGACGAGCTATAAGCAGAAGATGCGCCAACATCCAGTGAAAGCCACTGCGGCTTTCTGTCGATGACCCGCCAAGCGCTGCCCCCTGGAACCGGCACAATCTTGGGAGCGGCCTCGGCAATAGCGTCGAGCACCTGCTGAGCACGGGCCAGATAACGATGAGCACTCTTCGGCTGTGCCGGCGCAGGTGCACACGCGAGAAGGGCAACAGCCGGAAGCAACAGGAGCAAGCGGATACGGTGAGCCTACAGCGCATCTACAGGCGTCCATGACGTATTTCAGCGAGCAGGTAGGCCATTCCCCACATTCCGGAAGCTTCTTTGACCTGCTAGCCTACCCTTGTCGTGGGGGAGTGGTCTCAATAGGCAGGGCACCGGAAAAAACGACTATGTAGAGCCGAAAAGGCGGAAGCCTTGGGCGCAGGCAGCAACGCCGGAGCGGGTTGCGGAAGCACCTATAGCGGCCCCGCAAGGGGTGGGACAAAGCAGCAAGGGAAGCGCGTTTCCTGAAAGCTCCAGCGCCATTCATGCGGGTTCGAGTCCCGTCTCCTCCACCAAATAGCAAAATCGGCCTTCGTAGAGGCCGATCTGATTTGCTGATCTTGCCTTACACTTCCAGCGCCAGCTTATCCACGTCGTTCAGCAGCGGCGTTCCGGCGGGGTATTCGCCGTTGAAGCACGCCAGGCACAGGCCGGGGCCGCCGACGGCTTCGCGGATGCCCTGCTCGCTGATGAAGCTCAGGGTGTCTGCCCCGATCAACGCCCGGATTTCCTCGATGGAGTGCGTGCTGGCGACCAGTTCCTTGCGCGCGGCGGTGTCGATGCCGTAGAAGCACGGGTGCTTGATGGGCGGGCTGGACACGCGGAAGTGAACCTCGGTCGCGCCGGCCTCGCGCAGCAGGTTCACGATCTGCCGGCTGGTGGTGCCCCGCACGATGCTGTCGTCAACGAGGATCACGCGTTTGCCCGCCACGGCGCTGGTGGGCGAGAGTTTCATCTTGACCTTCAGTTCCCGCGCTTCCTGCGTGGGCGCGATGAAGGTGCGGCCCGCGTAGGGGTTCTTGTACAGGCCGTAGTCGAAGGGAATGCCGCTCTCGCGGGCGTAGCCGATGGCCGCGCCGATGCCGCTGTCGGGCACCGGAACCACAATGTCAGCGTCGATGGGGTGTTCCCGCGCGAGCTGGTGGCCCATGCGGATGCGGCTTTCGTGGGCGTCGATGCCGTCGAGTTTGCTGTCGGAGCGGGCGAAGTAGATCCACTCGAATGCGCAGGGGGTGGGTTTCTTGGGGGCGACCATCAGCGAGTGCAGGCCGGTGCGATCAACCCACACGAGTTCGCCGGGCTGCACGTCGCGGATCAGTTTCGCGCCGACCGTGAACAGGGCGCACGGTTCGGAGGCGATCACGTACGCGCCGTCGTCGCGCTGCCCGATGACCAGGGGCCGCACGCCGTTGGGGTCGCGGAAGCCCAGCAGTTGCGTGCGGCTCATCAGCACGCAGGCGTACCCGCCCTTGAGTTCCTTCATGGCGGCGGCGGTGGCCTCGATCAGGTCGAGGTCGGCCTCGCGCGCGATCAGGTTCAGCATGACCTCGCTGTCGTTGGTGGTCTGGAACAGCGCGCCTTCCATCAGCATGCTGTTGCGCACCTCGCGGGCGTTCACGAAGTTCCCGTTGTGCGCGAGGCCCAGGATGCCCTTGTTGGTGCGGGTGGTGAGCGGCTGGGCGTTGAAGCGCAGGTTGCTGCCGGTCGTGCTGTACCGCACGTGCCCGATGCTCACGCGGGCGTTCGCCAGCCGCACGGAGTCCAGCCGCCGTTCGTCGAACACCTGCGTGACCAGCCCCAGGTCTTTCTCCACGTGGAATTTCTCGCCGTCGGACACGCACATGCCCGCCGCTTCCTGCCCACGGTGTTGCAGGGCGAACATGCCCAGGTACGTGAACCACGCCAGGTCCGTCGGCTGCGGCGAGTACATGCCGAACACGCCGCATTCGTCCTGCGGCTTGTCGGTGGTCATGTCGAAGATCATGGGCGGCTCCGGGCCTGGGGGAACGCCCCGCTCATCCCAGGATCTCCGCGAGGGGCGTGGTAAACGCGTGGGTGAGGGTCTGGACGGTCACGCTCAAGTGTATGTGGTGGGCGGGGAGGGCAATGGTGACGCGGTCGCCACCGCTGACTCCCAGCCGCGCATGGGGAACGCCGCGTTCCTTCAGGGCGGCCTCGGTGCCAGCCTCGTCGCGGGTGGCGATCACGATGCGGCTGTGCGCCTCGCCGTACAGCAGGGCGTCGGCGCGGGTGCGGTCGGGGGCGTCGAGGCTGACGGTCAGGCCGGTGTTCCCAGCAATCGCCATCTCGGCCAGAGCCACCGCGAGGCCGCCCTCGGCGCAGTCGTGCGCGGTGTCGGTCAGGCCCGCGCGGATCAGGTGCAGGGTCGCGTCGATCACCGCCTGCTCGCGCGTCAGGTCGAGGAGCGGGACGTGCCCGGCCTCCAACCCGTGAACACTTTCGAGGTACTGGCTCGCGCCGATGCTGTCGGCGTGCTCGCCGATCAGGTAGAGGGTCTGGCCCTCCCCTTTCAGGTTCAGGGTGGCGCGTTTCGTGACGTCGGGCAGCACCCCGACCATGCCGATGGTAGGCGTGGGGTGGATGGCGACGCGCTCGTCCCCTTCCGTGTACTGGTTGTACAGGCTGACGTTCCCGCCGGTCACCGGCGTGTTCAGGGCGCGGCAGGCGTCCGCGATGCCGTGCACGGCCTGCTGGAGCTGGTAGTACACCTCGGGCCGGTGCGGGTTGCCGAAGTTCAGGTTGTCGGTGATCGCCAGCGGCGTCGCGCCCACGCACGCGAGGTTGCGGGCGGCTTCGGCCACGGCGGCGGCGGCGCCGGTGTACGGGTCGAGGTACACGAAGCGCGGGTTGCAGTCGCTGGTGGCGGCCACGCCCATGCCCGAGCCCTTCACGCGCATCACGGCGGCGTCGGCCGCGCCGGGAACAACCACCGTGTTGGTCATGACCTGATGGTCGAAGCGCTCGAAGATGGCGCGCTTGCTGGCAATCGTAGGGTGACCCAGTAAGTCCGTGAGCACCGCGCCCAGGTCGCCGGGCACGGGCACGCCGCTCAGGTCACGTTCACGCTTGGCCTTGATCTCGTCGGATTCGATGCCCTCGCGGGTGTACTTGGGGGCCTCGTTCAGCAGGGCCACCGGCAGGTCGCAGACGACCTCGCCGCGCCACGTCAGGCGGTAGTTGTGGTGGGCCTCCACCCGCCCGATGGTGACCACGTCCAGTTCCCACTTGGCGAGCAGGTCGAGCAACGCCTGTTCCTTGCCCGGCACCGGCACCAGGATCATGCGCTCCTGCGACTCGCTCAGGCACAGTTCCATGGGCACCATGCCGTCCTCGCGGGTGGGCACCAGATCGAGGTTCATGGTGATGCCGAGTTCCGCTCGGTACGCCATCTCGCAGGTCGAGCTGACCAGTCCAGCCGCGCCCATGTCCTGCACACCAGCGACCACACCCGCCTGGATGGCCTCCAGGGTGGCCTCCAGCAGCAGTTTCTCCATGAAGGGGTCGCCCACCTGCACGGCGGGCCGGTCCGCCTGACTGGCGTTGCTGAGGTCCGCCGAGGCGAACACGGCGCCGCCCAGGCCGTCGCGCCCGGTCTTCGATCCGACGTACACGATGGTGTTCCCGACCTCACCCATCGTGCCCTTGGCCAGATCCTCGTGGCGCAGCAGGCCCAGGGCCATCACGTTCACCAGCGGGTTCTCCTGGTAGCTGGGGTGGAAGGTCACCTCGCCGCCCACCGTGGGCACGCCGATGGCGTTGCCATAGTGCGCGATGCCCTCGACCACGCCGTTCAGCAGAAAGCGCGTGCGGGGGCTGTCCGGGTTGCCGAAGCGCAGCGAGTCCAGCACCGCGAAGGGCCGCGCGCCCATGGCAAAGATGTCGCGCAGAATGCCGCCCACGCCGGTCGCCGCGCCCTGCACCGGCTCGACAGCGCTCGGGTGGTTATGGCTCTCCATCTTGAAGGCCACGCCCCACCCATCGCCGATGTCCACCACGCCCGCGTTCTCGCCCGGTCCCTGGAGCACCTGCGGCCCGGTGGTGGGGAAGAAGCGGAACAGCGGGCGCGAGTTCTTGTAGCCGCAGTGCTCGCTCCACATGGCCCCCACGATGGCGGCCTCCAGCGCGTTCGGCTCCCGGCCGATCTGCGACACGAGCAGGTCGAATTCCTCCGTGGACAGGCCAAACGTGCCCGCACGGTCGCGGAGAGACGAAGTGGATGGAACAGGGATCTGGGTCATGGAAGTGCCTCTGAAGGGTGCTGGGGATGAAATAAACCGCGCGCGGTGCGTGGAGTTGGGCGGCTCAGCCGTGCTTCTTGCCCATCTGCACTTGCCCACGGTGGTAGGCGACGTGCCTCAGCTGCATGCCCAGGCCGGTCAGGCGTTCACGCTGGCCGGTGGGGGCGGCGGGCGCGCGGAGCAGGTCGCCCAGCTGCCCGTCGGTCAGGTCGCGGGTGTGCGCGACAACCTCCGCGCCGACCCGGTCGAGTTCGCCCAGGACGATGGCCTTGCTGTTGGTCTCGTTCGCGTGGGGCGTGCCGCGCAGGTCGTTCATCCACGGCGCGGTTTCCCAGCCCAGGTGGGCGTAAGTGGCGCTGAAGTCCTGCAACGCGAAGAAGCGCAGCCACTCCGAGATGTGCAGGGCGTGCCACGCGGGACTGTGGCCCAACAGGGACGACTGGAAGTCGGCGTCCGGCACGGCATCGAGCGCGGCGCGGAACATGGTCAGCTCCTGCTCGAAGGCGCTGGCCAGGAAGCTCTGGGCACTGACGCCCGTCATGCGCCCACCGGCACGGCCGCCACGCCGGTCCGGCTCAGGCTGCGAAACACGCCCTGGCCGTCCTCGCTGCCCAGCAGGGCCTCCACGGCCCGCTCCGGGTGGGGCATCATGCCCAGCACGTTCCCGCGCTCGTTCACGATCCCGGCGATGTCGTTCAGGCTGCCGTTGGGGTTGTCCACATACCGGAACACGACCTGCCCGTTCCCTTCCAGCCGGGCAATCGTCTCCGGATCGGCATAGTAGTTGCCCTCGCCGTGCGCGATGGGAATCTCGATGACCTGGCCCTGCGTGTACGCGCCGGTGAACGCGGTTCGGACGCTTTCGACACGCAGGTGCACGGGCCTGCACATGAAGTGCAGCTCGCGGTTGCGGCTCAGCGCGCCGGGCAACAGGCCGCTCTCGGTGAGCACCTGGAAGCCGTTGCACACGCCCAGTACGTATCCCCCCCGCTCGGCATGCGCCTTCACGGCCTGCATGATCGGGCTGCGGGCGGCAATCGCGCCGCTGCGGAGGTGATCGCCGTAACTGAAGCCGCCGGGCAGGAACACCAGATCGGTGCCTGCCGGCAGACCGGGTTCCGTGTGCCACACGAACTGCGCGTGCTCGTCGAGCAGCAGCCGCGCGGCATGCAGGGCGTCACCGTCGCAGTTGCTGCCGGGAAACTGGATCACGACGGTCTTCATAACCCTCCGATTGAAGCGGCGCGAGCGGCGAAATCCGAGCGGAGCGAGTGAGAGCAAGCGCCCATGACCGGAGCTGGAGCGGCCTGCGGCGCGTTCCCGCGGGCCGCGGAAGTGGAGGTGATGGGCGTCACAGGTGCTCCGGCTGCGCCACGGTGCGCTCGTTGACGACATTCCCGGTGTTCAGGGTGCCGGCAGGTTCGAACATCAGCATCCAGACCTCCTCCGTCTCCGCCACGGGCAGGTGCTCCACGCCGCGCGGCACGATGATGATCTCCCCCACCCCGATCCGCTGCTCGCCGCCTCTGAAGCGCATCAGCAGCGTGCCCTGCGTGACCATGAACAGCTCGTCCTCGTGCTCATGCGCGTGCCACACGAACTCGCCGCTGATCTTGGCGATCTTCACGTGCTGACCGTTCAGCTCCCCGATCACCTTCGGTTGCCAGTGTTCGTTGAAGGCGTCGAATTTGTCCTGCAACCTCACGACTTCGGGGATGCTCACGCCTCGTTCAACTCCCAGCGGGCATCCTCCATCACGGGATTGCTCAGCACGTTCTCGGTGATGTCCCTCAGTTGGGCTTCCACGTCGTCGCGGCTGCCGTTCAGGGTCAGTTCGATGTACTTCCCGACGCGCACGCCGTTCACGTTCCCGTGGTCGAGGTGCGACAGGGCGCGTTCCACGGTGCGTCCCTGCGGGTCGAGGATGCTGGGCTTGAGGGTCACGAACACTTTGGCTTTGAAGGTGGACATGGGTTCTCCTGTGAAGGCCGGGGGCCGGGGCTGAACGTGAGACGCAGACTCAGCGGTCGGCGCTCAGCCCTCGGCCGGGGCGGTCACGCGCCGCAGCATCTCCGCGTACGCGTCCTCGACGCCGCCCAGGTCGCGGCGGAAACGGTCTTTGTCCATCTTCTCGTTCGTTTCGGCGTCCCAGAAGCGGCAGGTGTCGGGGCTGATCTCGTCGGCGAGGACGATGGTGCCGTCGGGCAGGGTGCCGAATTCGAGTTTGAAGTCGATCAGGCGCACGCCGCGTGCCAGGAAGTACGGCACCAGGAAGCCCCGGATCTTCAGGGCGAGTTCGCGGATGCGCAGCAGTTGCGGTTCGGTGGCCCAGCCGAGGCTCAGGGCGGTATCGGTGTTGATCAGCGGATCGCCCAGCGCGTCGGACTTGTAGCAGTACTCGACGATGGGGTGTTCCAGCGGCGTGCCTTCCTCGATGCCCAGGCGCTTGGAGAAGCTCCCGGCGGCGACGTTCCGCACGATGACTTCCACTGGCACGATGGTCACGGCCTTCACGAGCTGCTCGGTGTCGGAGAGTTTCCCGACGAAGTGCGTGGGCACTCCGGCGGCCTCCAGCAGCGGGTACAGGTGCGCGGTGATGGCGTTGTTCGTGGCGCCCTTGCCCACCCAGGATCCGCGTTTCTGGGCATTGAAGGCGGTGGCGTCGTCCTTGTATTCCACGATGTACTCACTGGGATCGGCGGTGGCGTAGACGCGTTTGGCCTTGCCCTCGTACTTCATCTCGCCCCGCTGTCGCCCTTCGCTGCTCGGTGCCGTCATACGCCCTCCGCCGTGCCTGTGGAATGCCAGGTCTGGGAATGTAGGAACCGCGTCCCCCGTGGTAAACCGGGGCGACGCTGGAGTGCCTGCGAATTGAACATGAAAGCCTCCATCGCCGCCTCTCGGACGGACTTACCGCCTGCAGTCTGGCCTGTGGCCGGGCGGGGCGTCTCACGGGACGCGGGTGGAAGAAATGGGAGTGCCGCCCGGTCGGTGGGCGGCCTTACGTCAGGGTAACACCCCGGCCCGTGGAGGCGACCGGGGTGTTCAGGTGAGTGGGACGAGGCCGGTTTCTAGTGGCTGTGTCCGCCCGCCTGGCCACGGTTCCCGCTGACTTCCTCGCGCACCTCGGCCACCATGACCGTGCACGCCTCCGCGCAGGGAATGCCGCCGGGCACGCCGTCGAAGAAGGTGTGCGCGAGTTTGTCTCCGGCCCACAGCCGCGTGCGCAGGCAGGATTTACAGACCTCCTGCGCGACGTGCTCGACCTGCTCGGAGGTGGCTTTCTGCACCTTGGCGTAGATCCCGGTCTGGCGGCGGGCCGTGGTGGGCCAGGGCGTGGCGCGCAGGGCGTGGCAGGTGTGGGCGTAGGTCTCCTCGACGACTGCCGGGTACACGTAGTGCAGGGCGCGGCGCAGGTCCGGTTCACTGAGCACCGCCCGCCAGCCGCGCGGCAGGTTCCGGAGGGTGTGCACGGGGCGGTGGTCGCCGCCGTCGTCGTGGCGCACAGAGTCGCGCACGCCCTCGGGCGTGACGAGGGTGCGCAGGTCACCGCCGGGACGGCCCTCGTCGAGCATGTGGCGCACCTCGTACACGCCACTGTCCGGGGTGATCAGCACCTCGCCCAGGCGCAGGCCCCGGCGGGCGCGGTCCAGCAAGGTCTGCCACGCATGCTCGTGCCCGCGCTCGATGTCGCCGTCCTGGGACGTGGCCCCGCTGGCTTCCTGGGCGAGGTGCAGGATCACGTCGGCCACCGCGGGGTGCGTGCCCACGGGCCTGGCGTAGTACACGGTCTGCGGGCCGTGCGGGTTCTCCGGGAAGGGCGTGACGTCGCCGGTCAGGCCCATGTCCTCGGGAATGGTTTCCAGGGTGTGCCAGCCCTCACTGGCGAAGAAGGGCACCACGACCACGCGCGGGGCCGTGATGACCTCCGGCCACGTGCCGACCTTGGGATCTTCATCGAGAAACAGCGCCTGCACCTGCGCGAACTGCCCGGTCTCGCGGATCAGGTCGGCGTTGTGGTAGATGACCTTGTTGCTGTTCTCGTTGCGGGTGGTGCCGTGGCCGAGCACGATCAGGGCGGTGTCCTGCGCGCTGAAGTCCGGCAGGGCCTCGCGGGCGCGGGCCAGGATCACGTCGGTCATGCTGGGGTGCACGCCGTACGGCAGGGTGTAGCGCACGGTGCGCCCACCGATCACGCGGGCCACGCCGCCGGGCGGCACCGATCCCTGGTGGCCCAGCCCCAGTTCGCGCGGAATGACGACCTCCGTGAAGTAGCCCTCGCTGATGAACATGGGAATCACGGTCACGTCGGTACTGGAGGTGGTTTTCAGCACCTGCCGCAGCGAGGGTTCCTCTTTCCAGTACCCCTCGATGACCTCGTCGTACAGGCCGCGCTCGCGGATCAGGTCGGCGTATCGGTAGACGGCCACGGCAGACTCGCCGTTCAGGTGGGAGCCGTGCCCGATGAGGATCAGGGAACGCATATGCTGGCACTGTAGCGCCCACCGGGCGGGCGGAATTGTCCCGAGGCTTGCACGTTGCGCCGCGCCGCAGGCAAGGCGCGATAAGCGAGCGTAAAGCGGCCTTTCACCTTCCTGAGACCTCCACTCCGTACGGTGGAAGGTGCCGCGTTCGCACTCCGGGGGAATCCGCCCCCGCCGGACGCCTGCCAGTTCAGGATGTGTGCTGTTCAGAGATCACGTCCAGGAGGTTCCACATGTTCTTCCAACAGAACGACCGGCACGAGAAGATGGCCGCCCTTGATCCGCGCGACACCAACCAGGACGGCGTGGTGAGCCCGCAGGAAGCCGCCGCGTACGTGCAGGACTACATGAAGAACGCCTCGCCCGAGGAGCGCCAGCAGGTGCTGCGGGACTACATGAACGGCCTGAGCCCGGATCAGCGCCAGCAGATGGGCGACGCGATCGTGCAGAGCCCCGCGAACCCGGTGCAGCAGGTCAACGCGCAGGATCCCGGCGACCTGGCCGACGCCTACGCGAAGACGGCCCAGGCCCCCGCACAGGATGGCAAGAGCCCGCTGGAAGCCGCGTTCGCGCCGGGCGGCATGCTCAGCAACCCGATGGTGAAGGCCGGGCTGGTGGGGCTCGCGGCCATGATCGGCAGCAGCGTCCTCAAACGCGGGCGCTGAGCCACGTTCCAGAGGGCCGGGCCACCCCCGCTGTGGGGATGGCCCGGCCCTCTGCCGGCGTCATGCGCAACTGAATATGACGCGCGGCGAGCGATTCCTCGTCTGCGCAGCCGCGCCAGCCAGTCCGCTTCGCGGCCAGTTCCCCCACGCAGGATGTGACATCGAAACGCCCATCACGCGCCTTCCTTCCGCCTAAGCAGGAGGCCAGAGAGCCGAAACTCTCTCCCCTGCCAGCCCACCGAAAGCCATCGTGCGTGCAGCGCGCGGGCGCTGACGACGGAAACGGAGAGCGCAGAGACGCCGCCCAGGCCAGCGTGACTGCCGCCGGGGCCAGCTCGAACCTCAGAGCAACCACCTGCTCAGCGCAGCCCCCAGCCCCTGCCCCTCTGGGGCAGGGGCTGGGGCAGCCCGCCGCAGGCGCACACCTTCCACACCGACGTCCCAGAGCACACCCCGCTCGATTTCCACCTTCGAAGACGCAGCCATGCCAGTCTGCATGCAGTTGTGCAGGAGAGGCATCGTCCGCTGGGCCAGCCACGAGGCACGGGATTTGGCCGTGCGGCCATCCAGCGGAATCCTTGGCAGTCGGCTGTTCCAGGCCAGCGAGCCGCTAGAATTGCGCCCAATGCCCCTGTCCTACCTGACGCGGATCGCGCAGACGCCGGCCCCGACCTTCCATGAGGAACGCCGGGCCGAACTGATCGCGTCGCTGTGGCAGGATCTCGGCTACACCACGGAACGCGACGACGTGGGCAACGTCCTGACCCGTCTCACGCCGCCCGGCACCGAGGGCAGACCTGCCCTGCTGCTGGCCGCGCACCTCGACACCGTATTCGAGGCGGGCACCGACGTGACGGTACGCGAGGACGCCGGCCGACTCGTGGGGCCGGGGGTGGGCGACAACAGCGCTAGCCTGGCGGTCGTCACGGCGCTGCTGCGTGACCTGCGCGGCGGCGGCAGCACCTTGACCCGGCCGCTGTGGGTGGCCGCGAACGTGGGCGAGGAAGGCCTGGGCGACCTGCGCGGCAGCAAGTCCCTGATCGAACAGCACAGTCCGCAGCTGGGGGCCTTCGTCGCCGTGGACGGCTACCTGGGCGTGGCGGTCACGCGCGGCGTGGGCGTGCGCCGCTACCGCGCGAGCTTCATCGGGCCGGGCGGGCACTCGTGGGGCGACCAGGGGCCGAGCGCCCTGCATGCCCTGGGACGCGCCATCAGCGCCCTGTACGCCCTGCACCTGCCCCTCACGCCGCGCACGACCCTGAACGTGGGGGTGGCGGGCGGCGGCACGAGCGTGAACTCGATCGCCGGGAGCGCCGACCTGCTGCTGGACCTGCGGTCGCTGGACGCCGGGATGCTCGCGGATCTGGACGGCCGCGCGGTCGCGGCCCTGCACGCGGCGGCGCGCGAGGTGGGCGTGACCGTGCGGATCGAGCGGGTCGGGGATCGCCCTGGCGGGCACCTGAACAGCGAGCCGCTGCTGCCCCTGATCCGGGAGGCGGCCCGCGAGATCAAGCTTGACGTCCGCACCGCCTCGAGTTCCACGGACGCGAACGCGGCCGCGCCGCACGGCCTGAGCGCGGTGGCGGTGGGGGTGTACCGGGGCGGGAACGCGCACCGCACGGACGAGTGGGTGCAGGCGGCCAGTCTGGGCTCGGGGCTGAAGTTCCTGCGCCGCATGGTGGATCTGTACCAGCGTCGCCCCGTGCGCTGAGTTTGGGGGGCAACCCCAGCACTGACCGCCTGGTCAGTACCCCCGCCGGGGGCCGGTTTTTCGTGACCTGGATGGCAATTCCAGCCCACAATTTTCCCATCCGGGAAGCGCAAAATAGAGCGTACTTATGACACCCTCGCCGCGGCCCGAGGCTTCAACCCGCCCCACCATGAACGCCCGCCCAGGGCCGATCCGGCGCAGTCTGCGGTGGCTCGCCGTCGGCAGCGCGCTGCTCGCGGGTGTGAACGCCCTGGCCGCGCCCTCCTCGCCCGCACAGGCCCTCTACACGCGCGTGAACACCCTGATCCAGCAGCAGTACGGGGGGCTGTCCACGGTCGATCGTGCCGCCCTGACCCGTGAGTACCAGACGCGTCTGGACGCCGTGTGTGCCGCCGAAGGTGCCGACTGCCCTGAGAGCAAGGCCTACCCGGTCGTGACAGCCGAGGTGACGGCCCTGGGCGACGACCACAGTTATTTCATGACGCCTGACGACCTGAAGGACTTCGTGTCGCGCGCCACGGGCGGCACCCGGCGGCAGTTCGGCGTGAAGCTCGCCAGTCTGGACGGCGAGAACCGCGTGGTGACTGAAGTCGTGCCCGGCAGCGCCGCCGACACGGCCGGCCTGAAACGCGGCGACCTGCTCGTCACGCTGGACGGCAAGCCCTACACCTACGCGGGCCTGCGCGCCGCGCGGGATGCGGGCACGGCCATCACGCTGGGCCTGACTCGTGTGGGGCAGCCGGTCACCGTCAGCATCGCGTCCAGCGAGAGCAGCACCGAGGAACTGCCGCTCGTGCAGTACGTGCCCGCTCCGAGCGCCATGAACCCGCAGGCGGACGTGGCGGTTCTGCGTATCCCGACCTTCCTGTCCGGTGGGGGCGTCGCGCAGCGCGTGCACGACCTGGTGGGCGAGGCGCAGACGCACGGCGCGGCGGGCATGATCGTGGACCTGCGCGGCGATCCCGGCGGCAGCCTGAGCGAGTGCGACAGCGCGGTCAGCGCCTTCGTGCCCACCGTGATCCGCCTGGCCCGCTCGGCCGACGGGAACAGCCGCACGGTCGTGAGCCGGGGCACGCGCCTGGAAGACGGCATGCCCAGCGGCGGCGTGCGCCGCCCGCACCTGTGGACGGGGCCGCTAGCCGTGCTGGTCGACCAGGGCAGCGCGTCGTGCAGCGAGTTTTTCGCCTATGAAGTGCAGTACGCCGGGCGCGGGCCGATCATCGGGGAGAACACGGCGGGTGTGGGCAACACCGCGACCCGCGTGTTCGACGCGGGCGACGGCGGCCTGCAACTCACCATCCTGAATTACGCGAAACCCGATGGCACGCCGTACCCTGTACACGTCACTCCCAACCAGACCTTTGCGCAGGGGGAGGCGCAACTGCGCGACCTGACGCTCGGCAAGGACGACCTGCTCGAGGCGGGCTTGAAGGCCCTGACGAGCGCGCCCGTGCTGGGCAGCGATCCGTACCAGCTGCCCTGACGGTGGCGAGCGGTTGAACGGATGTTTTCTTCAGACGGGGCTGTTCGGTCAGGCCCCGTCGCCCGGCTGCTCCAGGCCCCGCAGCGCCCAGCGCAGGCCGAGCGCGGTCGCCGCGCCGATCGCCGCCAGCGTAAGCCAGGGCAGGGCGGGAAGACCTATGCGCGCGCCCGCATCGACGAGCACGCCGCCCAGGGCGCTGCCAAGCGCGCCGCCCGCGCCGAGGCTGATGGCGCTGAACCCGAAGTAGCTGCCGACCAGGGCAGGCGGCGCGAAGCGGGCGGTGAGGGTCTGCTGGGCCGGGTACACCAGCATGGTGCCCAGCGAATACAGGGCCACGCAGGCCAGCAGGGCCGGGAAGGTCGTGGCCAGCGCCATGAGGCCCAGGCTCAGGCCGACCAGCGTGACGGCCGAGACGAGGGCGGCGCGCAGCGGGACATGCCGCTCCACGGCGCGCAGCAGTGGGTACTGCAGCAGCACCGCCAGCCCCGCCGAGAGGCCGTACAGCGGCACGGTGGCGTGCGGCCCGGCCAGGGCAATGGCCTTGAGCGTGACGGCCACGTTGATCTGCGTGCTCAGGATGAAATTGCCGATCAGCACCAGCGTGAAGCGCCGGAAGGGCACGTCGGCCGCCGCCTGTGCCAGCCCCGCGAGGCTGCGGCCAGGAACGCGGGCGGGCCGCACATGCGGCAGCGTGACGGCCATCACGCCCGCCGCGAGCAGGTACACGCTGGCCGCCGCCAGGGCCGCCGCGCGGAAGCCCAGGCCCAGGAGCGCCGCGCCGATCAGCGGGCCGCCCAGCATGCCCAGGTTCCCGGCAATGCTGGTCAGGCTGAACATCCGCGCCCGCTGCTCGGGCCGCGTGACGGCCGTGATCGCGGCATTCTTCGGCGCATCGAACAGGCCGCCGCCGACGCCGGCCAGCAGCGCGGCGGCGAGCAGCACGCCGGGCGTCGTGGCGAAGCCCATCCACGCGAAGCCCAGGGTGCGCAGCAGGCACCCGGCGAGGATCAGCGGTTTCGGCCCCAGGTGGTCGGCCCACGCGCCGCCGAACACGGTCAGGCCCTGCTGGGCCAGCTGCCGCACCCCCAGGATCACGCCGATGGTCGCGGCGGGCCAGCCCAGGCCGCCCTGCGCGGATGCGCCGCTGAAGTGCACAGTGACCAGTGGGATCACGGCGAAGAAGCCGCCCCACATCAGGAAGTTGGCGCCGATCAGGCCCAGTTGCGCCGCGCTGGGGCGCAGGGAATCGGTGAAGGTGGCGGTCACAGGCCGGAGGCTAGCGTGCCCCGGCCAGTCGGCGGCGCTGGGCGCTCCGCTGGGCGGGACAGGCAGGTCGCCGCGAGCAGTCAGCCGCCCACGTGCACCATCGGCCGGCGTCTGGCGTCGCGCTCGGCCACGCGCAGGATCTCGTGCGTCAGCGGCGGGATGTCGCCCTCGCCGGCCAGCAGGAAGCGCAGGGCGTTCGCCGCCGGACCCTTCTCGCTCCACTCGAAATATACGTGCGGGGGCTGTCCGGTCAGGTCGCGCACGTACAGCAGGACGGCAGCCAGCGTGTTCGGGACGCTGCTGCCCGCCGCCCGCAGAATCGCGTGGGATCCCACACGCACGCCCGTGACCGGCACGGTGGCGCTGAAGTCGCTCGCGTCGTCAATGGCGACCTCGAGAAACAGCGCGACCTCGCCGGGCGAGAGGTGGTTGTCGAGCCGCACTTCCAGCGCCTTCTCGCGGTATTCCAAGTCGTCACCCTCGTTCAGGCGGTTGGCGATGAAGCGCACCGGCTGGCCCTGGGCCACCACGGCGTCCAGCATGGCTTTGGCGTCATCGTTCAACACGACGCGCTGCACGCGCAGTTCGGTCGAACGTGAGATGCGCGACCCGACGCTGACGACCAGGATGCCCAGGATGAACATCGACGCGATCCACAGGCCCTCGGGGCGCTGCCGGACGGTCACGACGCTGGTGTACACGAAGATCGCGCTGACGATCAGGAACGCGGCGGCCGGCACGCGGTGGCCCCGGCGCAGTTCGGTCAGGAACACGGCGATGGCCGCCGAGGTCATCAGGGCCAGCACCCCGGTCGCGTACGCGCCCGCCTGCGCGTCCACGTCCGCGCGGAAGGCCAGCGTGACCAGCGCGCTGATCACCGTGAACAGCACGACCAGGGGCCGGGTGGCGCGCGCCCAGTCGGGGGCCATGCCGTAGCGGGGCAGGTAGCGCGGCACGATGTTCAGCAGGCCCGCCATGGCCGACGCCCCCGCGAACCACAGGATCAGGATGGTGGACGCGTCGTACAGCGTGCCGAAGGCCTCGCCGAAGCGGCTGTGCGCCAGGTACGCCAGCGCGCGCCCGTTCGCGTGGCCGGCGGGCGTGTCGACCCTGACCTGCGTGGTCGGGCCGCCGGGCGTGACCGTCACGAGGATGGGCAGCGGCCCGCCGACCGTCTGGGCCTGCATGGTGTACGTGCCGGTGGGCCCGACCGGCACCTTCAGCGCGTAGATCTCGCGCGGCCGGGTGGGGTTGTCCAGCGGCACGTTCACGACCGCCCGCCCGGCGGCCAGATCCGCCGTATTGACCTCGTGGCTCACCGAGGTCGCCGCCCAGAATTCATGGCGGGGAATGAGCAGGGTCGTGACCAGCGACGAGCCGATCAGCATGACGCTCATGATCAGCGCGGCGGTGGTCAGCAGCTTGCGCGCGTTGCGGATGCGGCCGGTGGGCTGCGCCTGGGTGTCGGTGGCGTCACCCTTCACGAGGGGCATGACCACCACGCCCGTCTCGAAGCCGGACAGGCCCAGCGCCAGCGCGGGGAACACCAGCAGCGCCGCGCCCACGATGGCCAGCGGCGAGGCGTAGGCGTGCGTCAGCGCCGTCCACCAGTCGCCCAGCACGCCCGGGTGTGCCAGGACGTCCAGCACGCCGCGCCCGACCACGACCACGCTCAGGACCAGGTAGAGGGCCACGATGCCCACCGCGATGCCCACCGCCTCCTTGAAGCCCTTGAGGAACACGGCCGCCAGCAGCGCGATCAGCACCAGCGTGACGGGGATCTCCCGGCCGGACAGCGCGGCCTTCAGCAGGGGGTTTTCCACCAGGTGCGCCGAGGCGTCCGCCGCCGACAGCGTGATGGTGATCACGAAGCCGGTGGCGACGAAGCCGATCAGGGCCAGCACCAGCACCTTGCTGGGCCAGTAGTCCAGCAGGCGTTCCAGCATGGACAGGCTGCCGTCGCCGTGCGGACTTTCCTGCGCCACCCGGCGGTACATGGGCAGCGCCCCGAAGAGGGTCACCAGCACCAGCACCAGCGTGGCAATGGGCGACAAGGCCCCGGCCGCCAGCGCCGCGATCCCCGGCTGGTAGCCCAGCGTGGAGAAGTAATCCACGCCGGTCAGGCACATGACCTTCCACCACGGCTGCGTGTGGTGCTGCGCCGCGACCTCCCGCTCCGGTTCGTAGAAACCCTCCGGTTCAGGCTGGTTCGATTCCAGAAACCACGTCATGAACGGACTGCGCGCGGGGCGTACGGAGGACATTGCGGCAGTGTAACCCCCCTCTCACGCGCCTGCGCCACCGGACTCCACCGGATTTCTTGACCGACGCCTCGGCCGGCCGCTGCCAGGGTGTGGGCGACCTAGATGCCGAAGCAGTCAGGGCAGATCAGGCCGTTCAGTCCCGTCCGATCACGTGCACATCCACGTTCTGCGTGGCCTGGAGCACGTGCTTGATGATGTCGCCGCGCAGCAGTTCCAGCCAGCGCGAGCGGCTGGTCTCGCCCAGCACGATCTGCGTGGCGTTCACGCGGCGGGCGTATGCGACGAGGGTGTCGCCCACGCCCCCCTGCGGGTCGAGCACCTCGAAGGTGCCGCCTAGCGCTCCCGTGATCTCGCGGCAGGTGTCCAGCAGCCGTGCCTGATCCGGCGTCAGACGGGCGGAACGCACGGTGACGACGTGAAGTTCCGCATGCAGGCGCCCCGTGAACTGCCCACCCCGGCGGATCAGCCTCAGGGCCGTCTGCTCGGCGGCCACCGCCACCACCACGACCTCGTTCGCCCCCGGCTGGCCGTCCGGGGCCTCGGCCTCCACGGTCTGCGCCACGTGCCGCAGGGCGATCTCGCGCAGCGCCGTCAGGTTCGGCGTGGTGAAAAAATTCCCCAGCGCCTGCTCGATCTTCTCCGGCGCGTACACGTGCCCTTCCCGCAGACGATTCCGCAGATCCTCCGGGGGCAGGTCAATCAGGATCACCTCATCCGCATCCGCGAGCACATGATCCGGCACCCGCTCGCGCACGCGCACCCCGGTCAGGCGGGCCACCATGTCGTTCAGCGATTCCAGGTGCTGCACGTTCATGGTGCTCAGCACGCTGATCCCGGCCTCCAGCAGGGTTTCGACATCCTCCCAGCGCTTGCCGCGACCACTGCCCGGCGCGTTCGTGTGCGCCAGTTCATCCATCAGCACCACGTCCGGGCGCCGTGCGATCAGGCCGGGAATGTCTGGCTCGGTCAGCACCATCTCGCCCCGCGGCAGGTTCAGGCGGGGAAAGACCGGCAGGCCCGCTGCGGCCGCCTGCGTCCCGGTTCGGCCGTGCGTTTCCAGCACGCCGATCAGGACGTCCTCGCCCCGGGCCTGGCGGTCGCGCAGGTCGTTCAGGGCACGCACGGTCTTGCCCACGCCCGCCGCCATGCCTAGGAAGATCCGGTGCGTGCCGCGCGGCGCGGCGTCCGGGGTCTTCTCTCGGGTCAGGCGGACGGGATCGGTCATGGGCTTACTTCAGGCTGTCCAGCGCCAGGTTCACGCTCAATACGTTGACGCGTTCCTCGCCCAGGACGCCCAGGCTGCGACGGGTGATGTGCGCCCGGATGGTCGTCTCCACCTGCGCGGGCGTGAGGGTGCGGGCCGTCGCGATGCGCCCGACCTGTGCCAGGGCGCCGGCCACGCTGATGTCCGGGTCGAGGCCGCTGGCCGAGGCCGTGACCATGTCCACCGGCACCGGCGCGGTGGCGCTCAGGCCATTCTCGGCGCGGAAGGCGGCCACGCGGGCCTTCACGGCGTCGCTGAGTTTGGCGTTGGTCGGCCCCCAGTTGCTGGCGCCGCTGTTCTCGGCGTTGTAGGGCTGCGGGCCGCTGCCGTCAGTTTTGTTGGTCTGGCTGGGCCGTCCGTGCAGGTACTTCGGTGCCGTGAAGTTCTGGCCGATCAGCGCGGAGCCGATCACCTTGCCGTTCTGGCGGATCAGGCTGCCGTGCGCCTGGGTGGGGAACAGGACGTTCCCGGCGAGCGTGGTCAGCAGAGGGTACGCGAGGCCGCAGATGAGTGTGAAAAGCACGGCGGCGATCACCGAGGAGAGCAGAACGCGGGCGATGGGCGTGGGAACGGGTTCGTTCAGGTTCGGGGTGGTCATTTCACAGCTCCTTGCAGCATCTGCACGTGGTCGGTGATCGGCCCCAGGGTCAGGGCGGGCAGGAAGGTCAGCGCGCCCACGATCACGATCACGGACACGGTCAGGCCGCCGAACAGAGCGGTGTCGGTGGGCAGGGTGCCGCTGCTGGGGGGTACGCGGCGTTTGGCCGCCAGCAGGCCCGCCACAGCCAGCATGGGCAGCAGCGTCAGGTAGCGGCCGATCAGCATGGCCAGGCCGATGGTGAGGTTGTAAAAGGGCGTGTTCGCATTCAGGCCTGCGAAGGCCGAGCCGTTGTTCGCCGTGCCGGACGTGTAGGCGTACAGAACCTCACTGAAGCCGTGGGCGCCGGGGTTGTTCAGGCTGCCCAGGGCCGAGGGGAGCGTGACGGCCAGCGCGGTGAAGCCCAGGATGCTCAGCGGGTGCGCCAGGACGGCCAGCATGACCAGTTTCACTTCACGCGCCTCGACCTTCTTGCCCAGGAATTCCGGCGTGCGCCCGACCATCAGCCCGGCAATGAACACGCTCAGGATCACGTACTGCACGAAGTTGATGAAGCCCACGCCCTTGCCGCCAAACACGCTGTTGAGCTGCATCTGCACGAGGGTCACGAGGCCGCCCAGCGGCGTGAGGGAGTCGTGCATGGCGTCTACTGAGCCCGTGGTGGCGGCGGTCGTGGTGGTGGAGAACAGCGCGGTCTGGGCCATCCCGAAGCGGACTTCCTTGCCCTCCATGTTTCCGCCCGCCTGCGTGGCCGTGATCGTCTGATCCGCGCCCAGCCGGGTCAGGATCGGGTTGCCGCGCTGCTCTGCGCTGAACAGCACGGCCAGGAAGACCACGAACATGGCGAACATCCCGCCGAAGATCACCCAGCCCTGCCGGCGGTTGGCGAGCATCCGCCCGAAGGCGTAGGTGAGCGACGTGGGCAGCAGCAGCATGGCGAGGAGTTCCAGGGCGTTCGTGAGCGGCGTGGGGTTCTCGAAGGGATGGGCGGAATTCACGCCGAAGAACCCGCCGCCGTTCGTGCCGAGGTGCTTGATGCTCTCCAGGCTGGCCACCGGCCCCAGCGCGATCTGCTGCGTGCCCCCCTGGAGGGTCGTGACCGACGCGGTCGGATCGAGGGTCTGCGGCACGCCCTGCCAGACCAGGGCCAGGGCCAGTACGACACTCAGGGGCAGGAACACGCGGTAGATGATGCGGGTCACGTCCACCCAGAAGTTCCCCAGGCTGGCTCCACTCCGACCGGCGAGGCCGCGCATAAAGGCCACCGCCGCCGCGAAGCCGGTGGCCGCCGATGTGAACATGAAGGTCGTCAGCACGGCAATCTGCGAGAAGTACGACAGGCTCTGCTCGCCGCTATACGCCTGCCAGTTCGTGTTCGTCATGAACGACACCACCGTGTTCCAGGCTAATTCAGGGGGCTGCGCCGCGAACTTCGACGGATTCCAGGGCCACGCGGCCTGGAGGCGGATCAGCACGTACGAGATGAGCAGCATCACCAGATTGCTGACGACCAGCACCTGGCCGTAGCGGCGCCAGTCCATCGGCTCGGCCGGGTTCACGCCCAGCATGCGGTACGTGAGGCGCTCGGGCGCGGTGTGGCGTTCGCCCGTGACCACGCCGTGCAGCCAGCGGCCCACCGGCACGACCAGCGCCCCCATCACGGCGAGCAGGATCAGCAGTTGAAGCAGGGCCGCCGACATCTAGAAGTCCTCCGGGCGGAGCAGGGAATATACGAGATACGCGCCGATCAGCAGCGACACGAGGGCCAGGAAGAGGATCACAGGCGTTCCATGCCTTTCACGGCGAGCGCGATCAGGCCGAAGCAGACGAGGGTCAGCAGGATGAGCAGGATGTCCATGAATATGTCCTCAGCCCAGCAGTGGGGCGATGAGCAGGTCGATGACCTTGATGGCGATGAAGGGCAGGATCAGGCCACCCAGGCCGTACACCAGCAGGTTGCGGCCCAGCAGCGAGGCGGCGCCCATGGGGCGGTAGGGCACGCCGCGCAGGGCGAGGGGAATCAGGGCGGGGATGATCAGGGCGTTGAAGACCACGGCGCTCAGCACGGCGCTGGTGGGGCTGTGCAGCCGCATGACGTTCAGCACGCCCAGCGCCGGGTAAGCCGTGACGAACAGGGCGGGGAGGATCGCGAAGTACTTCGCGACATCGTTCGCGATCGAGAAGGTGGTCAGCGCCCCGCGCGTGATCAGCAGGCCCTTGCCGATCTCGACGACCTCCAGCAGCTTGGTGGGATCGCTGTCCAGGTCGACCATGTTCCCGGCCTCCTTGGCGGCCTGCGTGCCGGAATTCATGGCCAGACCCACGTCGGCCTGGGCCAACGCCGGAGCGTCGTTGGTGCCGTCGCCCATCATGGCGACGAGCTTGCCGCCCTGCTGCTCCTCCCGGATCATGGCCATCTTGTCTTCCGGGGTGGCCTCGGCCAGGAAGGAGTCCACGCCGGCTTCCCGGGCAATGGCCTCGGCGGTCAGGGGGTTGTCGCCGGTGATCATGACGGTCCGCAGGCCCATGCGGCGCAGCTGCGCGAAGCGTTCGCGGATGCCGGGCTTGATGATGTCCGACAGGGCCACGACGCCGAGCAGCCGGCCGTTCTCGAGGACGCTCAGGGGGGTCGCGCCGCCGCGTGACACCTGGTCGGTGATCGCGGCCAGTTCCGGCGGCACGCGCCCGCCGCGTTCCTGGGCCAGCGCGGCGATCCGGCTGCCCGCACCCTTGCGGATGCTGGTGTCCGCGAAGTCCAGGCCGCTCATGCGGGTCTGCGCGGTGAACTCCACGAACTCGGCCCCCTGCGGCAGCGGGGCGTCCACGCCGCGCTCGCGGGCCAGGGCGACGATGCTCTTGCCCTCCGGTGTAGGGTCGGACAGACTGGACAGCAGGGCCGCGCGCATCAGGTCGTCCGGCGTGACGCCGGGCAGTGGATGGAAGTCGGTCGCCAGCCGGTTCCCGATGGTGATGGTGCCGGTCTTGTCGAGCAGCAACACATCCACGTCGCCCGCGACCTCGACGGCCTTGCCGCTCTTGGCGATCACGTTCGCCTGAAGCGCCCGGTCCATGCCCGCGATGCCGATGGCCGGCAGCAGGCCGCCGATGGTCGTGGGAATCAGGCACACCAGCAGCGCGACCAGCGTGACCGGCGCGGCGGGGGCTCCGGCGTAGAGCGTGAAGGGGTACAGCGTGACCACGGCCAGCAGGAACACCAGCGTCAGGCCGCTCAGCAGGATGCCCAGCGCGATCTCGTTCGGGGTCTTCTGGCGGCTGGCCCCCTCGACCAGGGCGATCATGCGGTCGAGGAAACTCTCGCCCGCGCCGCTGGTCACGCGGATCACGATGCGGTCGCTCAGAACGCGGGTGCCGCCGGTCACGCCGCTGTGGTCGGTGCCGGCCTCGCGGATCACGGGGGCGCTCTCGCCGGTGATGGCGCTCTCGTCCACGCTGGCCAGCCCCTCCACGATCTCGCCGTCGGCGGCGATCAGGTCGCCGGCCTCCGCGACGATCAGGTCACCCCGGACCAGCTGCGTGCCGGGCACGACCTCCTCCTGGCCGTTCACGATCCGGCGGGCCTTCACGTCCTCGCGGGCGGACCGCAGGGACGCGGCCTGCGCCTTGCCGCGCGCCTCGGCCAGCCCCTCGGCAAAATTGGCGAACAGAACAGTCAGCGCCAGCAGCAGCGTGATGGCCAGCCCGTAGCCCCATGGCCGGCCCTGGAGGAGGCTCTGCCCGGTGAGGATCAGCGTGAGCACGGTGCCGACATAGACCACGAACATCACGGGGTTGCGGGCCTGGTCGCGCGGCGAGAGTTTGCGGAGGCTGGCCAGGGCCGCGCCGCGCAGCAGCACCGGCGCGAAGATGCCCTGCGGTTTCGGGGCGGTGGCGGGTGTGAAGGTCATGGGAGGGATCCGGACAGGCTGGGGGTAGTCATGGCTGGTCGCATGCTCGGCCGCGCGCCGCGCCGCGCCCATCGGCCAGGTGGCGTCCGGGACTGGCCAGGTGGCCACTGGTCGCCGCGGAATCGGGCGGTACGCTGAGGAGCGATGACCGAGCTGTGGCGCGCCCTCTTTCCATCCCTGCGTCTCCCGCTGGGCGAGGGCACCGTCTGGACGGTCGCCCTGACCCTGCTGCTGCTGGTGCTGGCCACCGATCTGCTCACTCCGTCGTCCGTGGTGGTGGGCACACTGCTGAGCGCGTCGGTGGCATTCGCGCTGCTGGGCGCCTCGGGGCGCGCGACATGGCCGCTGACGGGCCTGGGCGTGCTGGCGAACCTCGTGGCGGGCGTGCAGAACGGCCTGCGGGACGGCTGGGACAGCACGGATCTGCTGAACCGCGCGGTGAGCATCCTGACCGTGCTGCTGGTGGGCGTCCTGACGTGGCGGGCCAGACGGGCCAGCGAGCGCGCCGCGCAACTGCGCGAGGACGAATGGCAGCTGACCCGGGAACGCACCCTGCGGCAGCTCGCGCAGGACATGGGCGGCCCGCTGGGACAGGCGGAATTCGTGGAACGCGCCGCGCTGGCCCTGCTGCACCTGACCGGCGCCAGCAGCGTGGAGGTCGGAGCCGTCGACCGTGCCGTGCTGCGCGCCCCGCACGCGCTGGTGAGCGCGCCGGATCACGGGCCGGCAGGGTCGCGGCTGGGCCAGCGCCTGCCCCTGGAATTCCTGGCCCGGCCGTCCGGCGCAGCCGAGACACCCGCCCGCGAGGTCTGGGCGGTGGATGGCGGGAATATCTTCCTGGCGCGGCTGCGCCGCCCGGACAGCGGCGACCTGCTGATCATCCTGACCGCGCCGACCACGCCGCCCGCGCTGACGGCCGAGGCCGCCCACGCCCTGCAACCCCTGCTGGAACGCACCGCCCTGCTCGACGACCTGCGCGAGAGCCGCGCGCAGCTGGCCGAGCGGGGGGAACTGCTGCGCGACCTCGTGTACGCCTTCTCGCACGACCTGCGCACGCCGCTGATGGCGAACGCCATGAACATGCACGCCGCCCTGCGCGGCGCGTACGGCCCGCTGCCCGACGACTACCGCGCCACCCTCGAGAACGGCATCCAGGCCAACGAGACGCTACTCGCCCTGGCCGAACAGCTGCTGCTGGTCGCAAAGTACGAGAGCGGCGAGGATCAGGACACCCCGGACGAGGGAGGGCGCGTGAACCTGCGGGACGTGGTGCTGGGCGTCGTGGGCGACCTGCGCACGCGGGCCGAGGAACGCCACGTGACCATCGAGACCGATCTGGAGGGTGCGGGCGTTGCCGGTCGGCGGCACGACCTGCGCCGCGCGGCGCAGAACCTGGTGGAGAACGCCGTGAAGTTCAGTCCGCCCGGCGGCACCGTGCGCGTCACCGTGCGCGCGGACGACGAGGCGACCCTGACCGTGCAGGACGAGGGGCCGGGAGTGCCCAGTAACGCGCAGGCGCGGCTGTTCCAGCGCTTCCACGCGGGCGGTGCGGGACGCGGCACCGGCCTGGGCCTGTACCTGACCCGCAAGATCGCCGAGGCCCACGGCGGCGCCGTGCGCTACGACCGCACGCCGCAGGCCCGCAGCGTGTTCACCCTCACCCTGCCCCTCGCGCCGGAGGCCGTCCATGCCTGAGCCCACCTCCGGCCCGATCCGTGTCCTGCTGGTCGAGGATCACGCCTTCACGCGCGACGGTCTGCGCGCCGCCCTGAACCTGGAAAGCGACCTGCGCGTCGTGGCCGAGGCCCGCAGCGGCGAGGAGGCGCTGGAACAGCTCGCCGCGCATGCCGTGGACGTGGCCGTGGTGGACATCGGGCTGCCCGGTATGGACGGCATCCAGACCGCCGCCGAGATCCGGGCGCGCTTCCCTGCCGTGCGGATCGTGATGCTCACCGCCCATGACCTGCGCGCCGAGGTGCTCGCGGCCCTCGCGTCCGGCGCGGACGCCTACTGCCTGAAAGGAGCGCGCCCGGATCTGCTGCTGCTGGCCGTACGGGCCGCCGCCGCCGGCAGCGCATACCTCGATCCGCAGGTGGCCCACCATGTCCTGGGCAGCGTCCGGGCGCCCGGCGAGCACTCGCCGCTGACCGCGCGCGAGCTGGACGTGCTGCGCCTGGTCGCGGACGGCCTGCCCAACCGGGATATCGCGCAGCATCTGGGCATCAGCGTGAGCACCGTGAAACTGCACGTACAGGAACTGCTGGTCAAGCTCCAGGCGGCCGACCGCACCCAGGCGGCAGTGAAGGCCCTGCGGGCGGGGCTGCTGTGACCGCTAGCATGCCCACATGTCCGCGCTGACCCTGCTGGCCCCCGGCGTCCACTTCCTGCCCGGCGCGGTGAATTCCGTGGTGCTGGAGGACGGACGCGGCGGGGCCCTGCTGGTCGATACCGGTCTGGACGAGTCGCATGCCCGCAAGCTGCTGCGGGGGCTGGAGGCGGCAGGGCTGATGCCGACCGGCATCCTGAACACGCACAGCCACGCCGACCACCACGGCGGGAACGCCCAGATCCTGAAGAGGTTCCCGGAGCTGAAGGTCTTCGCGCCGCCGCTGGAGCAGGCGATCATCACGCACCCGATCCTGGAGCCGATCACGCTGTTCGGGGCGCGGCCCCCGCGCGACCTGCAATCGAAATTCCTGCTCGCGCCGCCCAGTCCCGCGCGCCTGGCGCCGGAACCGGGCCTGACCCGGATCGGCGGCGTGGACGTGGAACTGATCGAGGTGGCCGGACACGCGAGCATGATGTACGCCGTGCGGGTGGGTGGGTTCCTGTACGCCGCCGACGCGCTGTTCGGAGCGTCGGCACTGGAGAAACACCCGCTGACCTTCTGCGCCGATTCGCGCCTGCAGAAGGAAAGTGCCATGAACCTCGGCGGGTTGGAGGGCGTACGCGTCACGCTGCCCGGCCACGGCGACCCGACGGACGATCTGGCCGGACTGGTGGCCGTGAACCTCACGGCGTACGGGCGCACGGCGGCCGCGGTGCTGGCCGCCGTGCAGGCAGGCGCGGCCAGTGTGGACGACCTGCTGGCCCGCGTGTGCGACGCACTCGGCGTGACCATGACGAACGCGGGCGCGGTGGTGCTCAACCGCGCCGTGGTCAGCGCGCACCTGACAGAACTGCTGGAGGCCGGCCAGGTCACGATGACCGTGCAGGATAACCGGCTGGTGTTTGAACTCGATGACCGCGTGAGCACCTGAACCACCCACGAATGACCGTGTGTACACTGGGTCATGAGCGTCCAGCCACGGACGGTGCGGCCCGGGGCGAGCGGCCCGGCCCTGGTCGGCCGGGACGTCGAGCTGGTGCTGGCCTGCGACCTGTTGCGGCGACCGGAGGTGCGCGTGGTGGTGCTGCGTGGGCCGGGGGGCGTGGGCAAGACGCGCCTGGCACGCGAGATCCAGGAGCAGGTTCACACGCACTTCGAGCTGGGAGCGGAGTTCGTGAACCTCGCCCCGCTGAGCGGCCCGGAGCAGGTGCTGCCAGCGGTCGGGCACGCGCTGGGCGTGCAGGGCGGCCGCTCGCCGCTGGACGCCCTGGAACAGATGGTCGGTGACCGGACGCTGCTGCTGGTGCTGGACAATCTGGAACACCTGCCGGACACCGAGGGGGACATCGTGGCGCTGTGTGAACGGCTGCCGGGCGTGCGGGTGCTGGCGACCAGCCGGCGCGTCCTGCGCGTTCGGCACGCCCGCGAACTGCCGCTGCCGCCCCTGGCCCTGCCGCTGCGGCCGCAGGACGCGGCCCGCAGCCCGGCCGTGCAGCTGTTCGTGCAGCGTGCCCAGGAGGTCGAACCGGAGTTCACCTTGACGCCCGACAACGCGACGCTGGTCAGCGCGGTGTGTGCTGCGCTGGGCGGGCTGCCGCTGGCGCTGGAACTCGCGGCGGCGCGGCTCCGGGCCGTCGACCTGGCGGGCTTGCTGGCCTGGCTCGACACGTCCCTGGAGGTGCTGGACGGCGGCCCCCTGGACGACGCGCCGCGTTCGCGCTCACTGCGTCACGCCGTCCGCTGGAGTTACGACCTGCTGACGGCGGCCGAGCAGGCGGTGTTCACGGCGTGCGGCCGGTTCCGGGGCGGCTTCACCCTGGACGCCCTGGAGGCCGTGACCGGCCGCCCGGACGCGCGGGCCATCCTGATCGCGCTCGTCGAGCACAGCCTGATCCAGCGGGCCGAGGGCACACCGCCCCGCTGGACGCTGCTGGAACCCGTGCGCGAGTTCGCGGCCGAGCTGCTCCACGACTCGCCGCAGACCGCCGCAGTGGTGGGCCGGCACGCGCACTTCTATCTGGAGCTGGCCGGGGCAACGGACGACACGGAGATGAGGCCGGCTCCGGAACGCATGGCGCGGCTGACGGCAGACGAGCCCAACCTGCTCGCGGCCCTGGATCACTATGTGGCCTCTGGCCAGGTCGTCCACGCGCAGGCCCTGGCCGCTGGACTCGTCCCGTTCTGGTATGGGCGTGGACAGCCCGCATTCGGAGTCCGGCAGCTGCAACGGGTTCTGGAGATGCCGGACAGCCTTCCCGGTTCCCAGCGGGCCCTGCTGTCCTGCAACGCTGCCGGCCTCGCGAGCCGGGCCGGGTTCACGGAACAGGCCGAGCGCTGGGCGCGGGCAGGGCTGGCCCAGTACCGCGACCTGGGCGACGTGGCTGCCGAGGCCGGCGCCCTGGGCAACCTGGCCGACATGCTCGCCACACAGGGGAAGTCCACCGAGGCCACCGTGCTCTTTCGGGAGGCCCTGGCGCGGTTGGAAGCGCTCGGTGACGCGATGGGCCAGGGCGCGGTGGCGCACAACCTGGCGTGCACCCTCAGTCAGTCCGGCCAGTACGAGGCCAGCCTGCCGTACTTCGAGCGAACGCTGGGCCTGTGGCGGCAGCTCGGCCACTCCACCGGGGAGATATACACCAGCGCTGTCCGGGCAGTGCAGCACCTGCGCCGACATCACCTGCCGGAGGGCCGTGCGGATGCTCGGCAAGCGTGGCAGCTCGGACGGGATCTGCCGGACGTCATCTTCCGCGAGGCCCTGCTGTTCATCGGCGGCCTGCTGGCTGCGCGCCTGGGTCACCCGCTGGTGGGCGTCCGGCTGACCGCCGCGAGTGAGGCGCTGCGGAACCGTGCTGGTGTTCACATCCCACACGCGTGCCACCGTGAACGCGACGAACTGATCGCGGAACTGCGCGCTGCACTGGATCATGCCGCCTTCGAGGCGGCGTGGGCACAGGGCGCAGGTGCTGCCCCGGACGAGGTGGCCGCCGACCTCGACGACGCCATGCAGGCGCTGCCGATGGCCCCGGCACCCTCCACCACGGCCCTCACGGCGCGCGAGCTGGAGGTGCTCGCCGGCGTGGCGTGTGGGCACAGCGACAAGAAGGTCGCGCTGGCACTGGGCATCAGTGCGGGAACGGTGGGCAAGCACGTGGCGAGCATGCTGCACAAGCTGGAACTGCACAACCGCGTGGAACTGGCCCGCTGGGCGGCAGCGCACACCTTGACCCCCTGATTGTCCCCCTCCCGTCTCCTCTGCCACCCCCCGAATCCTCCCGATGCGCGGTGCCTGGCCACACGCCTACCGTGAGGCCATCGGCGGGCACGCGGGCACAGGGTTCCGCGCCCAGGCCGTGAGGGAGGAAGACCATGACCACAGGAACGGCACGGCGCGTACTGGTGTGGAGTCTGGGCCTGGGTCTGGGCGTGGCGGCGGCAGGCGGGCCGGTGCGACTCGATCCAGGCGAGGAAGCCGGAGCCGCCACCAGCGCCGCGCGGGCACCGTACGCCATGGAGGTGGTGATCGAGGCCGGAGCGCGCGCACCCTGGCGGCCCCTGTCAGGTCAGTACCAGCTGTGGGTTCAGCTCGGCGAGGTCACGCTGGAGCTGCCGGACGGCCCGGCCACCGTCAGCACCGGGGAAACGCGCGTGGTTCCGGCAGGAGTGGAGTTCACGCTGTTCAACGGTGGTTCTGGCCCCGCGCGGGTGGTGGTGGGCATGACGGCCAGCCTGCCCGACCTCATGAAGTGATTTCGGCCTTCCACACCGCAAGGAGACACGGCCATGAACGACACGGCTCCAATCCTGGTCGTCGGCGCGACCGGAGACCTTGGTTTCAATATCTGTCAGCAGCTACGCCGGGCAGGACGCCCTGTGCGCGCGGTGGTGCGCCCGGCTTCCGCCCCACAGCAGGTTCAGGCGCTGCGCAATTCAGGCGCAGCGCTGGTACTCGCCGATCTGAAAGACCGGGCCTCGCTGACCCGGGCCTGCCAGGGAGTGCAGACGGTCATCACGACGGCGACCACCACCCTGCGCGACCAGGCCGCCGACTCCATCGAGGCGGTGGATCACCGGGGCGGCCTGAACCTCGTCACGGCGGCCCAGGGCGCGGGCGTGGAGCATGTTGTCTACGTGTCCTTTCCAGAGGCGGCGGACCTGTCGCCGCCCTCTCCCCTGTCGGTAGCCAAACGGAGTGTCGAGGCCGCGCTGCGGGAGAGTGGCATGGCCTATACCCTGCTGTGGCCCGCCGTGTTCATGGAGGTCTGGCTCAGCCCGGCCCTGGGTTTTGACCATGTGCACGGCACGGTCACGGTGCCCGGCGACGGCACGCGGCCCATCGGCTGGATCGGTCGAGAGGATGTGGCCCGCACGGCCGTCGCGTGCCTGGAGCGTCCGGAGCTGTGGAACGCGGCCCTGACCGTGGTGGCCGAGAACCTCGACATGAATGCCGTGGTGCGGCAGTTCGAGGCGATGGCCGGACGTCATTTCGCCATCCAGCGCGTTCCGGTCGAGGCGCTGGAAGCGCAGCGAACGGCCGCGAGCACGCCGCTGGAGCAGAGCTTCGCGGGCCTGATGCTCTCGCTCGCGCAGGGTTTCCCGCTGACGATCGATCCGCGCCTGACAGCCCTGGGTTCCTCGTTCCGGAAGGTGAGCGACCACGCCCGGCAAGTCATGCCGATTGCCGATGGTCACGCCAGCTTGACCCCGGTCTGAGCGGCATCGACTCCGCCGTAGGCTGGTGAGAGCCGTGTGCCCTGCCCAGCGCCCAAGCGTAAAGGAACTCCGTATGGGCACCCCCGTCGGGGGGGGCGTACGGTACACGCATGACGAAAAAGACCAAGGCAGCTCCCTCGAAAACTCCGGCGAAGGCGACCCGCGCCACCGACACCAGCGATGGCAAGAAGACCAGCGGCAAGGCCACGGGCGTCGCCCACGCCGACGCGGCGCACCTGAGCACCACCAACAACGCCCTGGTCGATCATGCGTACCTGACCGAGGCGCAGTTCGCGATCGTGGCCGAGACCTTGCAGCGCAACCTCGCCACGACCATCAGCCTGTACCTGAAGTTCAAGAAGTACCACTGGGACATCCGTGGCCGCTTCTTCCGCGACCTGCACCTCGCCTACGACGAGTTCATCGACGAGATCTTCCCCGGCATTGACGAGCAGGCCGAGCGGCTGGTGGCCCTGGGGGGTAGCCCGGTCGCCGCGCCCAGCGACATCGAGCGCTACAGCGTGGTGAAGGTACCGACCGAGACCGTGCGGGACGCCCGCGCCCAGGTGGCCGACCTGGTGCAGGATCTGACCCGCGTGGGCAAGGGCTACCGCGACGACAGCAACACCGTGAACGACGACGCCAAGGATCCGGCGACCAGCGACCTGTACAACGGGTACGCGCAGACCATCGACAAGATCCGCTGGATGCTCCAGGCGATCATGGACGACGACCGGATGAACTGACGCCCGCCCGAGAGGGACGAGCGGAGCGAGCAGGCGCAGGGCCACCGGGTCATTCCGGTGGCCTTTTTCTCTCCAGGTGAGGTGCCTATGCCCAGATTCGACTACACCCTCAACTACGCCCAGCTCGACCTGCGCGCGCAGCCGGAACTGTACCGGGTGGGCGTGGGCGAGCAGGGCGTTCTGCTGGTGCAGCCGTACAAGTCCGAGCTGCTGCCGCACTGGCGGTTCGCCACGCCGGACGCCGCGCGGGAGAGCAGCGAGACGATCCACACGATGTTCCTGGCCTACCTGAAAGCGGGGGAGTTCGTGGGGGCCGACATGGCGCGCAAGTTCCTGCAGATGGGCTTCACGCGCTCACGGCGGTACGCCAACCACAAGGGCGGGAAGAAGTACGCGGGGCCGGTACCGGCCGACAAGAAGGGTCAGAGCGGCGCGCACGGTCGCCCGGAACTGCCCCGCCAGCCGGAAGATCCAGTGAAGGCCGAGTCGGCCCGGATCTTCAAGGCGAAGTGGGACGAAGCCGAGGCGAACGAGGAATACAACCGGCTGAAGAAGGCGCACAAAGCCCGGTACGGCTGAGCGTCATCCCTGCGCGGCCCGCAGGAGGCCGTCCAGACCACGCGCGTAGCCGTCGTCGAGTCGCCCCCAGGTCAGCGGGAAGGGCTGGGTGCGGGTCACGTCGTTCGGCACCACGACCACGCGCATTCCGGCGGCGACGGCGGCGGTCGCGCCATTGAAGGAATCCTCCACCGCCACGCAGTCGGCCGCCGGCACGCCCAGACGCTCGGCGGCCAGCACGTACAGTTCCGGATCGGGTTTCACGCGGGCCACGTCGTCGCGGGTCGCGAGCGCGTCGAACAGCTCCAGCAGGGCATGCTGGTTCAGCCAGCGGGTCACCCAGGCCCGGTCGGAGCTGGTCGCCAGACCCAGCGCCATGCCGCGCGCCTTCACGTCCTCCAGCACGGCGCGCACGCCAGGGCGGACATCCTGCGCGGCAATGTCGGCGTGCAGGGTCTCACGCAGGCGGGCGTGCACGTTCTCGCGGTCGGCCTGCACGGCGTCCGGCAGGCCCGCCCACGGGTCGAACCCGCCCCAGGTGCCGATGCCGCGCTGCCAGTCGCTCAGGGCCAGTTCGCGGCCATGCTCGCGGTACAGCAGTTGCCAGTGCTGGAACTCACGGGATTCGGTGTCCAGGATGGTGCCGTCGAAGTCGAAGATCACGGCGCGCGGGAGAAAGGTCATGCGGGCAGTCTAGAGTCCGGCCGCGTTCCGCCCGCCTGCGGCAAGAACGTATGAACCCGGCGCCCTGGGCGTCCTCACCCGCCTCCCTTACCCTGGCCAGCATGGTCGACTGGGTGCAGAACCTGATGGACAGCCTGGGGTACCTGGGCATTGTGCTGCTGATGGTGCTGGAAAACCTGTTCCCACCCATTCCCAGCGAGCTGATCATGCCGTCGGCGGGCTTCGCGGCGTCGCGCGGAAAACTGAACTTGCCCCTGGTGATCGCGGCGGGCACGCTGGGCAGCGTTCTGGGCACCCTGCCGCTGTAATACGTGGGCCGCGCCTTCAACGAGGAGCGGCTGGTCGCGTGGGCCGACCGGCACGGAAAGTGGCTCACGGTAAGCGGGAAGGACATCCGCCGGGCCGACGACTGGTTCGACCGGCACGGGCCCCGCGCGGTGCTGTTCGGGCGGATGGTGCCCGGCCTCCGCTCGCTGCTGAGCCTCCCGGCGGGCATGAGCGGCATGCGGCTGCCGACCTTCGTGCTGTATTCCGCGCTCGGGTCGGCCGTGTGGGCGGCAGCCCTGGCGGGTGCCGGGTATGCACTGGGCGAGAATTACGACCGGGTCGAGCAGTACGTGGGGCCGGTCAGTCAGGTGATCGTGGGTCTGCTGGTCGTGGCGGGCGTGGTGTGGTTCGTGCGGCGTCGGCGGGCGCAGCAGGGACAGGCCGGCCGTTCCTGAGTGGATCCGACGGACGCCCGCTGCTCTCCCGTCCTCCTCAGTGCTCCAGCACCACATGAGGCAGCCGGCGATCCATCCACTTCGGCAGCCACCAGTTCCACCGGCCCGCCAGTTTCAGGAAGCTGGGCACCAGGATGAGTCTCACCAGGGTGGCGTCGAGCACCACGGCCACGGCGAGGCCCAGGCCGATGCTCATGCTGGCCACGACCCGCCCGAAGATGAATGCGGTGAAGACGATGAACATGATGATCGCGGCGCTGGTGATGATCCGCGCGGTGTGGCCCACCGCCTGCACGATGGCCTCGTCGTTGTCTCCGGAGCGCAGGTATTCCTCCTGCACGCGGGACAGCAGGAAGATCTCGTAGTCCATGCTCAGGCCGAACATCACGGCGAACAGCAGCACGGGCAGGGTGGCGTCGAGCACGCCCACGTCCTGTGGAAAGCCCAGAGCCTTTGCAAGAAAGCCGTCCTGCACGACCAGCGTGACCACACCCACGGCGGCGCCGACGGTCAGGGCGTTCATCAGGATGCTTTTCAGGGGGATCAGCAGCGAGCGGAAGGCGATCATCAGCAGCACGAAGGTGCCGATGAACACGGCGGCGATCACGGTGGGCAGGGTGGACGTGATGGCGCGGCTCCATTCCTGCCCGCCGATGGGTGCGCCGCCCAACCGGTAGGTGTACCCGCTGGCGTCCAGCGCGGCGCGGAGCATCGCCTCGAAGGCGGGAATCTGCTCGGCTTTCAGGGTATCGGTGGGAATGACGGTCACGCGCAGGTAGGTGCGGTCTGCGCTGAAGGAGCGCCGCGTGAGGGTATTCAGGGCCGCAATACCATCGGTGCCGGAGCCCCCGGTGCCGGCGAGATCCGCCGGGGTCACGAATGGGCTCAGGACGCCCTTCACGCCGGGCAGGGCGCGCAGGGTCTTCACCGTGGCCTGGAACTTCGCCCGATCCGGCGGTGTGTACCGCTGTCCCTTCAAATCGAGGATCACCTCAAACTGGCTCAGCAGGCCGCCCGCACCCAACTTACGCACATCAGCCAGGGCGTCGCGGCTTTCCAGGCCGGGCGTCAGGCCCCACGCGCCCGCGTAGCCGGTGCGCATGCCGAAGGCGGGCACGGCGAGCAGCAGCAGGAAGGCCGCGCCACCCAGCAGTCCCAGCCACGGCCGGGCCGTGACGCGCCGCGCGAAGGCCGTCCAGAAGGTGCTGGCCCCGCCGCCCTGCGCCCAGGGCACGGTCACGATGTGCGGGGCGTTCACGCGTTCGCCCAGGATCGTGAACAGGGCGGGCAGCGCAGTCAGGCTGGCCAGCACGGTCAGGAGCACGGCCAGCACCCCGCCGATGCCCAGCGAGCGGATCACCTCCACGGGCGGCACGATCAACCCGGCCATGGCAATGGCGACCGTGGAGCCGCTGAAGGCCACGCTGCGCCCGGCGGTCAGCACCGTGCGGTACGCGGCGGCGGCGCTGTCCCCAGCCCTTCCAGGCACGGCACTCCGCTCCGGCATTGCCGGGACAACACCGGCAGCGCCTCCACTGCGGCCACGCCGGATCGCGGATACTCGCTCCGCTCGGTCAGCTGCGCTGACGTCCGTCTTCAGTTCCTCCCTGAACCGGTTGACCATCAGCAGGGCGTAGTCGATGCCGGCGCCCAGGCCGAGCATGGTGATCACACTCTGCGCGAAGGTGCTGACCTCGGTCACGCGGGTCAGACCGTACAGGCCCGCCATGGCGACCGTGATGCTCAGCACGCCCACGACCAGGGGCAGGCCGGTGGCGACCAGCGCCCCGAACACCACCACCAGCAGCAGCGCGATCAGGGGCAGGGCGGTCAGTTCGCTGCGTTTGGTGTCGGATTCCGCGTAGCTGGTGAAGTCGTCGGCAATGGCCTGCCCGCCGGTCACGCGGATAGTCAGGGCCGGGCCCTTTACCGTGTTCACGTAGGCCCGCACGCGGGCCAGGGTGTCGGTCGCTCCGGCCAGCAGCGGGATCTGCGCCAGGGTCAGGGCCTCCACACCGTCTGCCGTGCGCGTCCCAAGGGTGCTGCCCGCCTGCGCGCGGATCACGCGCGTCACGCCGGGCACCTTTTCCAGGCCGGTCACGAAACGGTCGTACGCGGCCTGCCCCGCTGGCGTGGTCAGGGGCGGCGCGCTGCGCGTCAGGAGCAGCACGGTGTTGGTGTCCTTCTCGCCGAACTTGTCGCGCAGCAGGGCGGTCACGCGCGCGCTCTCGGTGTTCGTCAGGGTGCTGGGGCCGGCGCTCAGGGCACCGGGTGCGCGGGCGGCAAAGGGAATGCTGAGTAGCGCCGCCAGCGCCCACACCAGCAGCACCGCCCAGGGATGACGGGTGACGACTCGGGCCAGGGGTTGCACGCCTGGACTCTAGAGCAGAGGGACAGGAACACCGTAAGCGTCACCCAGGAGGGAGCCAGGGCAGCTCAGAACAGTTCGTCCAGCATGCAGTAGTACGCGATCTTCTCCAGGTCGACCCGCTCCCTCCCGTATAAGTCGAGCAGAACCTCGCCCCACTGGGCGCCCAGGTTGTACCGGGTGCTGCGCCACGCCAGGGCCAGGTCCGCATGACGGTCGGCGATGCCGGCGCGGCCCACGTCGATCACGCCCTCGATCTGTGCGGCGTTCAGGATGAAGTTCGGCAGGCAGGCGTCGCCGTGCGTGACGACCAGCTCCTCCGCGTGGGGGCGGGTGCGGACGAGTTCGTTGAAGACGCTGGTGGCGGTGCGGCCCGCTCTCTCCTCGTCGAAGTCCGTTTCGTCCACGGTGCCCGCCTGCACCTGCTCGCGGGCCAGACGCAGGGTCACGTCCAGCGTCATGCGAAACGGGCAGTCCCGGATCGGCAGGGCGTGCAGTTCCCGCAGGGCGCGGGCCAGCAGATCCACCACGCGCTCCGGGTGCAGGGTGGCGTCCGGGTCGCTCAGGGGAATGCCGGGCAGCCGTGTCATGGCGAGGTACTCGCGTTCGGGCGTGACCTCATAGCCCACGACCTGCGGCACGGGCACGCGGCCCTGGAAGTACCGCAGCCGCTCGCGTTCCTGTTGCAGGGTCGTGACCGGGGTGCCCGCACGCTCCTGCACCTTCACCACGTACTTCGTGCTGCGCCACACGCCTGCGCCGCTCTCGCCCAGCGTGACGCGCTCCCAGCGGGCGGCCGGAAGCACGCGGCGCAGCGGTTCGGGCAGGATCAGGACGTCACCCATCATCGCCCGAGGCTAGCGGGACGGGCGGCGCCACTCAAGCCGGGCCGACCGCAGGAGGGGCCGGGCCGCGTAGACTGTAGGGAATGAAGGTCGGACTGCTCGAATCACGCGCCGCGCGTTCCAACGCGTACTGGACGGCGCTCCTGAAAGATCTGGGCGTCGAGGTCGCGGCGCCCAGTGTCACGGACGCCGAGGCGCTCGACATCGGCCGCGAGAGCCTGCCGGGCGAGGCGCTGGGCGTGCAGCTCGCGCTGGGCCGGATTCTGGCCCTGGGCCGCGTGGACGCCGTGCTGGTGCCGCACCTTCCGGAAGTCAACGCGGACGCGTGGGGCGAGGCGTTCACGGACCTGCTGCCCCGCCGGATCAGCGGCCTGCCCACCCTGATCGACGTGCCCGACGGCGGCCCGGAGCTGGAGGGCGCGGCCGCCGAGATCGGCCTGCGGCTCACGCAGAGCGGCGGCGGTGTCCGGCGGGCCCTGGAACGCACCCGGCCCCTGGCCGCCGGTCCGCGTGAGGACATGCCGGTGCTCGCCCGCGCGTCGCGCGCCACGGTGGCCGTGATCGGCCCGCGCGCCCTGCTGGCCGAACCGCTGCTGTCGGGCGGCCTGCGGCCCGCACTGGAGGCGCTGGGCCTGCATCCGGTGTTCAGCCATGAGCTGCCCCTGGCCGACATCATGAAACGCGCCGAGCGCCTGGAGAATCCAGGCAAGATCGCGGGCGGGGAGCGCGAACTGTTCGGCGCGGCGTCCCTGTTGTCCGGGAAGAGCGCCGTGCGGGGACTCATCATGGCCGTGCCCGCGCGGGACGGTGCAGCGGGGGCCGCCCTCGACCGCCTCGCGCGGCGCATGCACAAGCCCACGCTGACGCTTCAGGTCGAGGCCGGACAGACGGCCTTCCCGGAACTCGAGGCCTTCCGCGACGCCATCACGCTGGGTGAGGAACAGCCCACCACCGGAGAGAACGCATGACCTTCTGGCGCTGGCTCACCACCCCAGACCCGGCTCCGGGCCTGACGAGCACCAAACTGCTGAAACTCGTGGTGCGCGTGGTGCTCTTCGCCGCCATCGCGACGCTGCTCAGCACCCTGCTGAGCCTCACACCGCTCAAACCCTACCTGAACACGTGGTGGGGCAGCCTGATCTTCATCCTGATCCTGTACGTACCGCTGGCCCGCTATATGACGATCGACACGCTGCCGCGCACGCGCAGCGCGGCGCCGAGCGCGAAGGCTGGAACGGGCACGGCCTCCAGCGCGCAGCGGCGCAAGGAACGCAACCGCTTCGCCGGGGTGAAGAAAGGCCCGCCCAAGTACGGTGGCCGCCGATAGCCTCCGGGCCTGGAGCACGGGCAGTGACCGACTGCTGGGTTCAGCCTTCCTCGAGCGGGTAGGTGCGGGCGGCGCGCAGGGCCAGGCCGATCAGGTACGCGTAGAACACCGCGACGCCCAGGAAGACCAGCCAGCCGGGAAAACTGCCGATATCGGCCAGCGAGAGGGCGTCCGGGAATTCCAGCACCCAGCCCTTGGGCTGATCCAGATCGAGTTTCGCCATCCACGCCAGCAGCACGGCCGCATAGATCCACAGGTAATTGCGGCTCAGACGCCAGCCCATGGCGTCGCTGCGGCTCATGGGACTGCGCGGGCGGGCCAGTTCGGCCAGCAGCAACTGGTGCCAGCCGGGGTCGACGTTGTCGCCCAGCATGGCCGGGTAGAAGAAGCGTTCCATGATCCGCACGCGGTGGTGCGCAATCTCGAAGGAGCGGAAGCGCCGGGCCTCCAGACGCAGGAAGAAGAAATTCATGAACATCGCGAACAGGAAGGTGGCGTGCGAGTTGTTCACGTCGCCCAGCGCGAAGCTCGCCAGACCGGCGGTGGTCACGACGGACCAGTTGGTGGTCATGTCGAGCCGCTGGCGGTACGCGGTCATCTTGCCGACCTCGGCGCGGTACAGGTGGATCAGGGCGTTCGCGCTGTTGGTGCTGTAACTGACTTCCGTCAGGCCACCCGGCATCAGGGCGCCGATGCCGCCGCCCGTGCCGGGCATCAGCGGCGCTCCCCGCGCCAGGATCTGCAGGCGGTCATGCGTTCAGGGTAGCGCCGATCGTATTCGCACAGCGTGACTCCAGCCGGGCTGGACAGCGCCAGTGCCCGCCGTCACTGCAGGAAGGGGTTGGTGCGGCGTTCCGCGCCGACGGTGGTGCGGGCACCGTGGCCGGGGTACACGGCGGTCTCTTCCGGCAGACCCAGGAGTTCGGCGGTGATCCCCGAGATCAGCTGCGGATGGTTCCCGCCGGGCAGGTCGGTGCGTCCGATGCTGCCCTGGAACAGCGTGTCGCCCGCCAGCACGAAGCCGTCCCCGATGAAGACCACGTGGCCGGGCGCGTGGCCGGGCAGTTCGCGGGCCCGCAGGGTGAGGTCGCCCGCCGTGAACGCCTGATCCTGCGTGATGTCGTGCTCCGGGTCTGCGGGCTGGACGAAGGGCAGGTTCCAGCGTGCGGCCGACGTGCCGCCGGCACGGTAGAGGCCCAGATCCGCCGGATGCAGCCACACGGGCACCCCGAGCGCCTCGCGTACGGCCTGCACCGCCCCGATGTGGTCGAAATGCGCGTGCGTGAGTAGAATGCCGTGCACAGTCACGCCCGAATCCTGCACCAGCGCGAGAATGCGCTCGGCGTCGTCGCCCGGATCGATCAGGAAGCCCTGTCCGGCCGCGTCCGCGACCAGCACCGCATTCTCCTGAAGGGGGCCGGTGGACTGCGGCCAGACGCGAACGGAACCATGGAGGTGGGGGGCAACCATGCTCGGAGTGTAGCGGGCCGGATCGGCGTTGCTCACGGAGAAGTGGGCAAGGCACCGCCCCCATTCCAGGTGAACGGGGGCGGGATCAGGCCGGTGGACTTCAGGTCTGGTCGTCGACCAGCGCCTCGGCAGCGGCGCGTTTCACACCCTGGGTGCCCTCACGCGCGGCACTGGCGCTGGAGTAGGTCTCGCTCACGCCGATGACCTGACCGTTGCTGGCCTTGAGGCTGAAGCGCAGGCCATCGTCGCTCATGGCGTAGCGGTCGTCGTTGGCGGCGTTCTGCTTGACCGAGGCGATGCCGTTCGTGGCCGCCGCCTTGGTGGTGTAGCGCTCGCTGGTCAGCACGATCTGCCCGTTCGCGGCGTGCAGGTTGAACATGAACTGATCACCGGACGCCTTGAGCACGAACTTTCCTGCCATGGTGAACCTCCAGGACGTGAAGTGTGGATCAGTTCACTCTATACCCTGGGTCTGCGGGCCCGGCAAGCCTTCAGGCGCGGGCGAAGGCCACGGCCGCCGCCACCTGCTCGTCGGTGGGGCGCACGCCGGTGTACAGGACAAACTGCTCGAGCGCCTGCAGGGCCACGACGTCCAGCCCCGTCACGACGGCCCGGCCCTGGGCGCGGGCCTCCACGATCAGGGGCGTCTCGCTGGGCAGGGCGACCACGTCGAACACGGTGCTGGCCAGCGCGATCTGGGCGGGCGTGAAGGCGGCGACGTGCTCGTCCGGGCCGCCCGCCATGCCGATCGGCGTGACGTTCACGAGCAGGTCACCGGCGTGGATGTCCGGCACGTCTGGCTGCCACGTCCAGCCGCAGCGGCCGGCGAGGTCACGCCCGGCCGTCTCGTTGCGGGCCACGAGGACTCCCGTCTTGAATCCCGCGTCCCGCAGGGCGCTCGCCACGGCCTTGCCCATGCCGCCACTGCCGCGCAGCACCACCCGCGCCTGCGGATCGAGGGCATGCCGCCCGATCAGCACCTGGATGGCGGTGTAATCCGTGTTGTAGGCCTTCAGGTGCCCATCGGTGTTCACGATGGTGTTCACGGAACCGATGGCCGCCGCCGAGGCGTCCAGTTCGTCCAGCAGCGGAATCACGGTCTCCTTGAAGGGCATGCTGACCGCGCAGCCCCGGATGCCCAGCGCACGCACACCCGCCACCACGCCCGCGATGTCACGCACGCCGAAGGCCTTGTACACGTAATCCAGGCCCAGCGCCGCATACAGATGGTTGTGGAAGCGCGAGCCGAAGGTACCCGGACGGGCCGCCACGCTCATGCACACGGTCGTGGCCCGCGTGATGTCGAGCTTGCTGGAACCGGTCACGCGCCCCCAAGCCCCAGCATCAGGTTCAGGTTCTGCACGGCCGCGCCGCCCGCTCCCTTGCCCAGGTTGTCCAGCCGTGCGGCCAGCACCACCCGCTCACTGTCCGCCGACGCGTACACGAACACCTCCAGGTCGTTCGTGCCGTTCAGGGTCTGCGGGTCGAGCAGCTCCGGGTTGTCCGAGCTGGCGACCACGCGCACGTAGGTCTGTCCGGCGTAATGGGCGCTCAGGGCGGCATGCAGCGCTCCCGGTGTGGTGCCCAGTTCCCGCAGGTGCAGGGGAATGGTCACGGTCATGCCCTGTGCCCACGCGCCCACGTTCGGCGTGAAGATCGGCGTGCGGGTCAGGCCGCCGTAGCGCATGGTTTCCGGGATGTGCTTGTGATTCAGGCCCAGGCCGTAGCTCAGGAACGCGCCGCGCATGGGGTGAGTCAGATCCTGCTCGTGCGCGTCCACCAGCGCCCGGCCGCCGCCCGTGTACCCGCTGTAGCCCTGAATGCTGACTGGAAAGTCCGCCGGCAGCAGGCCCGAGGCGGTCAGTGGAGCCAACAGGGCGATCGCTCCCGTGGCGTAGCAGCCGGGATTCGCCACGTGGCGCGCGTCCCGGATGCGTGCTGGCTGGTCGGCACTCAGTTCCGGGAACCCGAACACCCACGCCGGATCCACGCGGTGTGCCGTGCTGGCATCCAGCAGGCGCGCCGACGGCGCAGTCGTCAGGGCGACCGCCTCGCGCGCCGCGTCGTCGTGCAGGCACAGGATCGACACGTCCGCCGCGTTCAGCAGCTCTGCCCGCGCCGCGCTGTCCTTGCGCCGCGCCGGGTCAATGCTCAGCAGCTCGATATCCGTCCGGCCCGCCAGCCGCGAGCGGATCTGGAGGCCCGTGGTGCCCGCCTCACCGTCAATGAATACCCGTGGCCGCGACATGCCGCCACCATAACGCCCAGGTGTGCAGGTTCGTCCGGTGCGTCCAGACACCCGCCGCCCCTTTCGGGACAGCGGGTGTCATGGCCGGCGGGTGTGGGCTCAGTGCTCGCCGCTGCGAAGCTGCGTGATCCGGGTGCCCCAGTTGGCGAGTGCCGTGCGCGTGGCCCCGCACGAACCGACGGGCGCCGTGACGTACTGCGCGAGCGTGCAGGTCTGCGCGATGTACTCGTTGGCGAACCACAGGCTGGTGCCGTCGGTGGCAGCGGCGCCGTAGTCGCCCCAGCGGGGGCGGAGCGGGGTGCCGTAGGCCTTGTAGCCGCTGAATCCGTCCTGCGTGCCGACTCCTTCGGCGGCCACGCGCACCGGCGTGGCGCCGTCCTCGCTGAGACCGAAGTACGCGGCGCTGGGGTGGTGGTCGGTGCCGACCAGGGTGGCGCCCACGGCGGCCCGGCCGTCCGTGGTCACGGCCACGGTCGGGTACAGCAGGTTGTTGCCGGACACGCTCACGACGCCCTGCCGGACGACCTTGGCATCGGCTTTGTTCTTGTTCGTCTGGGGCTTCAGGATGAACCACGCGGCCCCGGTACGGTCTGTGCCGTTGTCATTGACGGCGGTTCCCAGGGTCGTCCAGAGTTTGCCGTCGGCGTACATGACCTGCTGCACGCGGCTGTCCCCGCTGTCGATCGGCGAGAGCACCTCGTTGTGGGCGGGTTCTGTCGTGAACAGGTATCGCCAGCAGCCGGGGCCGAAGGGTGTGGCGAGGGTGGTGTCATTGATGCACTGCCCGAGCGGGAAGGTGCCGGGTCTCTGGGTGGCGGCGGGCGGCACGGCGTAGCTGTTCACGCGAACCGTTCCGGCGTTCAGGGCAAGATCCGGGGTGGCGCTGTCCAGGGACTTGGTGTTGGTCAGGCCCCACACGACCAACTGGTCGCTGACGCCACTGTCCGCGAACACGGCCAGCGAGCTCACGAAGTACTCGGTGCCGTGCGAGCGGGCCTGGTTGTCGTCCTCGCCGCGTCCGCCGGGCGTGATCGACGGCATGAGCGTAAAGGCCGGCTGCGGACTGGTCACGTCGGTCAGGTTGAAGTTGACGACGGTCAGGGTGGAGGCTCCAGCCACCAGTTTCGCCTTGGGCAGCGCGTAGATCTCGACGCCGTTGAAGTCACCTGTGACCAGCGAGAACTCGTTGGTGGTGAGGTACACGCCGCTCGCGTTCATGCCCAGGTGCGGGTAGTCGCCCAGGCAGGGGCAGTTGCCGTGGTTGGGGGTGCCGTCTGTGCCGTCGTTGTGCACGGGCAGGCGGTAGATCGTCCACGCGCCGGTAGGGTCGCTGGTGCGGCTCACGGCCAGGTCGAGGGTGTTCTTACCGGTCAGGTTTCCACTCGCGGGATCGACGCCCAGGGTGTCGGTCAGGTGGAACCAGCGGCGGGTGTCCGGATCGTAGTGGCAGCTCGGGTCGAACAGGTTGGGGCCGGAGACGCCCGTGATCCGGTTGATGGCCGCCGGGTAGCCGTTGAAGGTGTTGAGGTCGACCGGTGGGGTGCGGGGGGCGCCGCTGGTGCTGTACACGCGCAGAACAGAGTTCACCGTCTCCAGCACCGAGCCGTTGCCCACGCACAGGCCCTGATCCGGCGGCTCGTTGCTGAACTGGTTGCCGCCATTGGCGGTGCGGGTGTCGCGGTGGTTCAGGCCGTTGAAGGACAGGGCCAGGGTGGGCGCGCTGCTAACCTTCAGGGCTCCGAAGGCCGCCGTGCTTACACCCTTCCCGGGGTGGGTGCCCGGCAGGCGGCGGTTCACTCCGCCCTGGAAGCGCCGGGAGGGCAGCGCCTGGGCGCTCAGGGTGTCGGCCTCACCCCCGGACGGCCCGTCGGCGATATTCGCGGTCGGCCCGAATTCCGGATTCTGGAGGGCTCCTCCGGCGGGCGCGGCGGACTGCAGCGACGAGCTTCCCGCCGCCTTCAACTGGAGCACGGTGGGCGGCGAGGTCACGGCCTGCGAGTCGAGGACGGCCGTGTCCTGGGCCACCTGCAGACTCGCCGGACTTCCACAGGCGACGAGGCTGACACTCAGGGCCACTCCGGCGGCCCACTTCCACGGTCTGTGCATGCGTGCTCCTTCCGATCAACGGCTGACACTGGACGGACGAACATGGCAGCGGAACGAACGGCTCCCCATAGAGACGGGAGGAGCGCCCATGAACCGGCCCCTCGGGCATCACACCGGGAAACGCCCGTACTCTACCCCCAACCGGGGGAACGTACGGGCACGCACCGCCACACGTCCTGGATCTCTCACCAGCGGGGCTGCATGGCTCCCATCACGTGGTACATCAGGGCCTTCTGGGCATGCAGGCGGTTCTCGGCCTGATCGAACACCCGGCTCTTGGCGTGCTCAGTCGCGCCGGGCACGGTCTCCTCGCCGTAGTGGGCGGGCAGGCAGTGCAGGAAGATCCCATGCGGGGCGAGCATGTCGAGCATCTCGGGAGTGACCTGGTAGCCCCGGAAGGCGCGGCGGCGGATGTCCGCCTCGGCTTCCTGACCCATGCTGATCCACACGTCGGTGTACAGGACATCGGCGCCCTGCACGGCGGCGAGGTCGTGCGTGAGGGTGATCTCGGTACCGCTTTTCACGGCGTCCATCAGCACGCCGGCGTTGGGTTCGTAGCCGACCGGCGTGACGATGGTGACCTGCGCGCCGGTCAGGATGGCCATGTGGATGTGGCTGTTGGCGAGGTTGTTGCCGTCGCCGATATACACGACCCGCCGGGTGCGGAGGTCGCGGCCGAACGCTTCCTCGATGGTCTGGTAGTCGGCGAGCAGCTGCGCGGGGTGCAGCATGTCCGACAGGCCGTTGATGACAGGAATGCTGGCGTGCTGCGCGAGTTCGTTCAGGGTCTGCTGGAGGTACACGCGGCCCATGACGGCATCCACCCAGCGTTCCAGGTTGCGGGCCACGTCGCTGACGCGCTCCCGGGTGCCCAGGCCGATCTCGGTATTCGACAGCGTGATGGCGTGCCCACCGAGCTGGTACATGCCGACGTCGAAGGTGGTGCGGGTGCGCAGGGACGCCTTCTCGAACACCAGCGCGATCGACAGGCCGGTCAGCGGTTTCACGCCGCGCCATTCCCCGCGCTTCATGGAGTGAGCCGTATCGAGCACCGTGCGCAGTTCGGCGGAAGTCATGTCGAGGTTGCTCAGGAAGTCCCGCCCGGCCAGCACTGGGGCAGGCAACGTTTCCGGCGTGAGCAGCACGGGTTTATTCACACCAGTTTTACCCTTCACAGCGGCGGACGTGGTGGACTTCTTAGCTTTGGCAACAGCCTTCGTCATAGAGGGGAAGTATACCCGGCGGGCCTAACACAGACCACAGCTGTGCATGCTTACTCATATTATTGAATAAGCATGCATCCAGGGAAGCCCTAGCTGGGGATGTCAGTTCGCCTGGCCCGGAGCCATCTGGATACCCGGTCAGTCGTTGGGGGTAAAACACACCCATCATGAGAGTACGATCCGCGCACGTATAGAGCGAGTGCCCGTAATTGGTCGTCTCCGTCGCTGGCAGCGGCACACGCCGGCTCCTGGAGTTCAGGGTACTACTTCATAATCGACTCATTCTTTCTCACTAGAGTGGGCGTAGCAGGATGTCTATGAAATTCTTAACATCTTTGCCCCGTCCAGGGCGCGTCTTGCCAACCTAAGAGCCCGGTGATGCTGGAGTTTACAGCATACAGCGGGCAGCACGGCCGCATCTCTACAGCCACGCACACCGATCCAGACGAGGTTCAGCGCCAGGACGCTCTAGCCATCGTCGGCTCCGGCAAGTGGCACGGCACCCACCACGAAGCCCCTAGATCATCAAGTTTTCGTGAACATCTCATCTTTGCTCCCCGACCGCGCGGTCTGCACCTTGCCCTCACCATCCAGACCGTTCCCGCGCACTCGCTCCACAGGTTTAGAGGACTTGGACAGCATGGTCAGTCAACGACTCCAACCGACCCGACAGGCCTATTTCCGCTCGCACCTGATGGCCTTTCTGAGCCTGATCGATGTCAGCGCACCGATGCTCCTGGGATTAATCGCCGCGCACCTGCTGCTGCCGCGCGCGTCCATCACCCTGGCCTACAGCAACTGGCTGCTGGCCGCGTGGGTGGCGTGGGGGGCCATCCGTGGACGGCACGCCGGGCTGCGTTCGTACCGCTATTACGAGTCCATCGTCATTCCCGCCTGCGCACTGGCGATCAGCCTGCTCGTGCTCTCGCTCGTGGGGGCCAGCAGCGCCTTGCGGTTCCTGCTGGCCGTCACCCTGGGCTGGGGCGGCGTGATGCTCGTCACCCGCTACCTGATGCGCCGGCTCGCCCCGGCAATGGTGGTCGGCGTCCTGCCGGGACAACTCGGCGACCTGCCCACCGACCCGGCCGTACGCTACGTGGTCCTCAGCTCCCCGCAGCAGGTGGCCCTTCAGGAACTCGACGAACTCCTGATCGATCCATACCAGGCCCTCTCGCCCGAGTGGGCGCACCTGCTGATGCACGCGCACGCGGCCGGCGTGCCCACCTGCACGGTCGCCAGCCTGCAGGAGGAATTGAGTGGCCGGGTGTCGGTGGAGTACCTGCACGGCGCCCGGCTGGGCGAGGTGCCCTTCCTGTCGTCGTACGTGCAGGTGAAAGTATTGATCGACCGGCTTGTGACCGTGCTGGCGCTGCCGGTGCTGCTGCCCCTGGCGGGCGTGGTCGCGTTGGTCGTGCTGATCGATTCCGGCGCACCCATCCTGTTCTTCCAGGAGCGGGTGGGCCGTGACGGCCGGCTGTTCAGGATGGTGAAGTTCCGCACCATGCGCACCGATTCGGAACGCAGCGGGGCCGCCTTCGCCACCCCCGACGACGTCCGTGTGACCCGCGTGGGCCGCTTCCTGCGCAAGTTCCGCCTGGACGAGCTGCCGCAGTTCTGGAATGTCCTGAGTGGCGACATGAGCATCATCGGCCCACGCCCCGAGCAGCGGGCCTTCGTCGAGCACTTCAACCAGGAGATCCGGCTGTATCCGGTGCGGCACTGGGTGCGTCCCGGCATCACCGGCTGGGCACAGGTCGTGCAGGGCTACGCGGCCGACACCAGCACCACCGTCGACAAGCTGCGCTACGACGTGTTCTACATCAAGTACCTGTCGTTCTGGATGGACGTGCGTATCGTGTTCAAGACCCTCCAGACCATCCTGACCGGCTTCGGGGCCCGTTGAACGCTCGATCCTGCCGCCCGGCCCGTGGGCTGCCCACCCGCCGGGCCCCCCTTTCCCTCTTCCCTGGGCTGCCCAGTAGGATTCTGATGATGGCCACCGAGCCCCCCACCGCTTCACCTGACCCCGGTTGCTGCCGTGCTGAAGCCGCCATACCAGCGCCGGCCCACGCCCTCCGATGAAGCGGGTACTGGTCACCGGCGGGGCCGGATTCATCGGCAGTCATGTGGTCGACACCCTGCTGGCCGACGGCTGGCGGGTCGACGTGATCGACAGTTTCGACTCCTTCTACGACCCGGCCATCAAGCATGCGAACATCGCCGCGCAGCTCCAGCACCCGGACTACACCCTTCACTCCCTGGACATCCGCGACCAGGACGCCCTGCGCGACCTGCCGGGCGGATTCGACGTGATCGTGCATCTCGCCGCCCGCGCCGGCGTGCGCCCCAGCATTGCCGACCCCGCCACGTACCAGGACGTGAACGTGCGCGGTACGCAGAACCTGCTGGAATTCGCGCGCACCCGCGGTGTGCCGCAGTTCGTGTTCGCGTCGAGCTCCTCGGTGTACGGCGTGAATCCCCGCGTGCCCTGGAGCGAGGAGGATCACGTCCTCGCTCCCATCAGTCCGTATGCCAGCACCAAGGTGAGTGGGGAACTGCTCGGACACGTGTACAGCCACCTGTACGGCCTGCGATTCGTGGCACTGCGTTTCTTCACGGTGTATGGCGAGCGGCAGCGTCCGGATCTGGCCATTCACAAGTTCGCGCGCCTGATGCTGGACGGCCGACCGATCCCGATATTCGGGGATGGCTCGACCCGGCGCGACTACACGCACGTGAGCGACATCGTGCGCGGAATCACGGCCGCCATGGCGTACACAGGGAGCGCCTACGAGGTCATCAACCTCGGCAACAACCGCACGGTCAGCCTCGCGGAACTGGTGGACGTCCTGGAGGACGTGCTCGCGGTGAGGGCGCAGCGTGAGGTGCTGCCCATGCAGCCCGGCGACGTCCCGCAGACCTGGGCGAACCTCGAGAAGGCCGGGCGGCTGCTGGACTTCAAGCCGCAGGTGGAGTTCCGTACCGGCTGCGCCGCCTTCGCCCGCTGGCTGCAGGATCAGCCGCCCACGCCCAGGCAGGCGGCCCGGTGATCCATACCGTCAAGGCGCGGTCCGGACTGCCGTACACCGTGGTGTGGTTCCCCGACGTGGCGGACGTGGACGCGGTCGCCCGCCTCCGGCTGCCGATCACCGTGGTCCGGCAGGCCAGCGCGGCCTTCATGCGCCGCTACGAACAACCCCTGCTGCGCCGCCTCCGCTTCTGCACAGCGGTCGCGGATCTGACTCAATCCGAGGATCGACTGATGGCGAACATGAGCAAGACCTGCCGCGCGTCCATCCGGCACGGACTGAGAACACCCCACGTCTTCGAGGTTCTGAAACCCAGCGAGTCCCCGCAGGGCTGCGCGCTGATCGACGAGTTCAACCGCAGGCTGTACGGACAGCCGGTCAGCGCCGCGAACTGGCGGCTGACCGAGCGGCACGGCGTCCTCACGCAGATCCGGGTGGACGGGCAGCTCCTGGCGGTGAACACGCACCTGTTCGACGGCACCGCGCGGGCCCGCGCGTTCTACGGCGCGACCATTCCCCGGCAGCAGGGCCATACCCCGCCGCGCGTGGTGGCAGACATCAACCGCGTGCTGACGTGGTACGACATGACGTACTTCCGCAGTCTGGGCGTCCGCACCTACGACGCCGGGGGCCTGTTCGACGACCCGGATCATCCGTCAGCGGGGGTGGATCGGTTCAAGCTGGCCTTCGGGTATGCCCGCCGCTACGAGTACCACGCGCTGACCAGCCGGTACCTGCTGGCCCGCCGGGGCCTGAAGCTGCTCGCGAGGGACTCGTGACCACCAGTCCACCACGCCGGCGCGTGGCCCGGGAACGCCTGGGCCGCCTGCGGCGCGTGCCCCTGTCGAATCTGCTGCTGCGCCAGGAGTACGTGATCGCCGTGGGCCACACCGATACCCTGCGCGACCTGCCCGGACGCGCGTGGACGTCCACCGTGACCCGTGACCTCGTGACGGACGCCGTGGCGGAATACGTCGCCGATCCGTTCCTGCTGCGGCGGGACGGACTGTATCACCTGTTCTTCGAAGTCCTGAATCTGCAAACCGGGCGCGGGGAACTGTCGGTGGCGCACTCCAGGGATCTGGCGCACTGGACGTATGGCGGCGTGATCCTGCGTGAAGCGTGGCACCTGTCGTACCCGTACGTGTTCGAACATGACGGCGAGGTGTACCTGATTCCCGAGAGCGCGGAGCACCGTGCCGTGACCCTGTACCGCGCGACCGGATTCCCGCGCCGCTGGCAGAAGGTGACGGACCTGCTGACCGGCGCGCCCTACGTGGATTCCTCGATCTTCCGGGACGGCCTGGAGGACGGGCACTGGTGGCTGGTGACCTCGCTGGAGGAGGGCGGTGCGCCGCTGGTCTACCGCGCCGAGTCGCTGACCGGCCCGTGGGACGCCGTGGACGTGCACGGCCCCACCGATGCACGCCGGCTGCGCTCGGCAGGCCGGATCTTCCTGCGAGCGGGAGCGTGGCACCGGCCGGTGCAGCGGCGGGGGCAGGTGTACGGTGAGGACGTGTGGCTCATGCGGATCGACCTCATGGACGGCACCTACCGCGAGACGCTGGCCACGGACATTCCGCAGCCGCTGCTCGCGCCACACGGTGAGGGCTGGAACTCGCTGGGCATGCACCACATGGACGTGCACCCCGAGGACGGCGGCTTTCTGGCTACCGTAGACGGCAAGGCCCTGATCCTCGACCTGAACCTGCGGCGCACCTGGCTTAGGCTCCGGAACAAGCTGCTGGGGATCGGCCGTTCATGACCCTGGTCAAGCACAGCCTGCTCTATGCGCTGGCACGCGGCGTGCCCGGCATGCTGAATTTTGTGGCGCTCGCCGTGTTCAGCCACCTGCTCGACCCGGCCGGATACGGGCAGTACGCGCTGGTGATTGCCATCTCGACCCTGCTGAACTCGGTGCTGTTCGAGTGGCTGCACCTGGGGCTTCTGCGCTACCTGCCGACCGAGGCGGCTGACCATCCCCCCTTTCTGCGCACGATCATCGCCGGGTATGGGCTGGTCGTGGCGGGCACCGCCGTGCTCGGGGCGCTGAGCCTGCCGTTCGTGGACGCCGCGATCCGGCCGCTGGTCGGGCTGGCCCTGGTGCTCACCTGGGGACAGGTCTGGTTCGAGCTGACGCTGGAACTCCTGCGGGCGCGCCTGCAACCCGTGGCATACGGCGCCCTGTCCCTGACGCGCGCCGTGCTGTCGCTGGGGCTGGGCGTGGTGCTGGTGCGGGCTGGGCTGGGCTCCACCGGGCGGCTGCTGGGCCTGCTGCTGGGCGCGCTGCTCCCTGGACTGGTGTGGAGTGCGTGGTGCTGGCGGGGCGCGGCGGCCCTCCGGCACGACCGGACAACCATGCGCACGCTGCTCCGCTACGGCCTGCCGCTGACCGTGACCTTCGCCTTCAGCTTCATCCTGAGCACATCGGACCGGCTGCTGCTGGGCGCCCTGCAGGGAGCGGCGGCGGCGGGCGTGTTCTCGGTCGGCATGGATCTGGCGCAGCAGTCGCTGGTGCTGCTGATGTCCATCGTGAACCTCGCTGCGTACCCGCTGGCCGTGCGGGCCATGAACGAGCATGGCGAGGGCGCAGCCCGCGAACAGCTGGTGAACAACGGCGCGCTGCTGCTGGCCGTGTCGGTGCCGGCGGCCGTGGGCCTGAGCGTCCTGGCTCCCCAGATCGCGCGCGTGGCGCTCGGCGCGGACTTCCAGGGAGCGGCCGTGCAGCTGATTCCGTGGGTGTCGTTGAGCGCCCTGCTGCTGGGCTTCAAGGCCTATCACCTGGACCTGAGCTTCCAGCTGGGGCAGAACACGAAACAGCAGATCTGGATCGTCCTGATGGCGGCGGCCGTGAACGTCGGCCTGAACCTGCTGCTGATTCCCCGCCTGGGGTACATGGGCTGCGCCTACGCGTCGGTCGCGGCGGCCAGCGTGGCGGTGCTCCTGAGCTGGCTCTGGGGCCGGCCGTCGTTCCCGGTGCCCGTATGGTTCCCGAACATTCCGGCCGTGCTGCTGGGCAGCGCCGCATTGTGGCTCGTGGAGGTGCGGCTCGGGGGTGGGCGCGGCACCCTGGCCCTGCTGGGACAGGTCGTGGCGGGCGGCGCGGCGTACCTCGGATGCTATCTCGCCCTGAGCGGCGCCGACCGCGCACGGCTGCGGGCCTGGTGGACAGGTCGCAGCCGCACGGCCCGGGTCGGAGAGGCCACGTGAGCGGGCTGGCGACGCCAAAACGGATCGCGCTGTACCTGCCCACCCTCACGCCGGGGGGAGCGGAGCGCGTCATGATCAACCTCGCGCGCGGCTTCGTCGAACGGGGACACGCGGTGGACTTCGTGCTCGCCAAGGCCGAGGGGGTGTACCTGGACGAGGTGCCGCCGCAGGTGCGCCTGATCGACCTGAACAGTCCCGCCCGCTTGCAGACCATGCGCAGCCTTCCCCGTCTGGTCTCGTACCTGCGGCGTGAGCGGCCGGACGCCCTGCTGGGCGCGATGAACCACGCGAACATCGTGGCGCTCGCCGCCCGCCGGGTCGCCGGGGTGCCGACCAGGGTGGTCGTGTCGATCCACAACAACATCTCCAGCGAGAAGGCGCGGGGCGCCAACACGCGCGACAAGCTGCTGCCGTGGCTGTGTGCGCGCAGTTACCCGGCCGCGCAGGGCATCGTGGCCGTGTCGGGCGGGGTCGCGGACGATTTCAGTGCGGCCACCGGTATGGCCAGGGATCAGATCGAGGTGGTGTACAACCCCGTGATCACGCCGGAACTGACCGCGCTGGCCGCGCAGCCGGTCGGGCATCCCTTCTTCGCGCCGGGGCAGCCCCCCGTGATCCTGGGGGCCGGTCGCCTGGAGTACCAGAAGAACTTCCCGTCGCTGCTCCGCGCCTTCGCCCAGCTGCGGCGGGAACGCCCGGCGCGGCTGGTGATCCTGGGCGAGGGCTCGGAGGCCGCGTCGCTGGCCGCCCTGGCCCTAGAACTCGGCGTGGAGGACGACGTGTGGCTGCCGGGGCACGTGAAGAATCCCTTCGCGTACATGGCGAAATCGGCGGTGTTCGTGCTGTCGTCGCGCTACGAGGGCCTGCCGACGGTCCTGATCGAGGCGCTCGCCGTGGGCACCGTTGTGGTCTCCACCGACTGCCCGCACGGCCCGGCGGAGATCATCGCGCAGACCGGCAGCGGCCGGCTGGTGCCCCTGGACGACGATGCGGCCCTGGCCCACGGCATCCTCGCCGCGCTGAATGAACCGGCGCGGCCCGCCGCGAACCTGCACGAGTTCGGCATGGACTACCCGCCGCAGCGCTACCTGGAGCTGCTGCTGTGAGCGCCCGCACGACTTCCTTGGCTCCGTCCGCAACCACGCCCAGGCCGGTCTCGCTGCGGCCACCGGTGGCGCTGCTGCTAGCGTGCGTGTTCCTGTTCAGTATTTCCTGGGAGAACGCGGTGGTGGTGAGCGGCCTGGGCACCGTGGGCCGCCTGACCGGCGCGCTGGCCGTGCTGGGCTGGCTGACCCACGTGCTGCGACATGGCCGGATCTCCCGCCTGTCGGCCGGCAGTGCCGCCCTGGTGGTGTATCTGCTGTATGCCACGGCCACGTATTTCGTGCGGGTGGACGAGAATTCGGCGTTCGACACGGCCATCACGACCCTGCAACTGGGGATCGTGTCGCTGCTGCTGTGGGACCTGATCCACACGCGAACACAGTTGATGCTGGCGCTGGTCTCCATCGTGGCGGGCGCGTCCGTGAGCGCCATCCTGACCATCCTGAATTTTCTCGGACAGCAGCCCACGCGGTTCTACGACCGCTACGCCGGGGGAAATTTCGACCCGAACGAGCTGGGCCTGATCCTGTCGCTGTCGGTGCCGCTGGCGTGGTGGCTGGCCCGCGAGCTGCGGCTCCCGCTCCTGCGTGCCGCCATGCTGCTCTACCCGCCAGCGGCGCTGGTCGCCCTGATCCTGACCGGGTCGCGTGCCGCCCTGATCGCCTACGGGTGTGCGCTGCTGTACGTGCTGTACGACCTCTTTTTCGGCACCACCTTCCGGAAGACCGTCCGGGTGGGCCTCCTGGCGTCACTGGTCGCCTGCGGGTGGGGCGTGTCGGTGCTCGCGCCCGGCTCGGTCGCCCGCCTGAGCACCATCGGCACCGAACTCACCCGCGGGAACCTCAACGACCGGCGGGACATCTGGGCGGCCGCCTGGACGCTGTCCGGCACGTCGCCGGTGCTGGGCATCGGGGTGGGCCGCCTGGCCGATGACCTGAAGCCCTATTTCGGGCAGGCCATCGTGGCACACAACACGCTGATCACCGTGGCTGTCGAAGGCGGCGTGATCGGAACGCTGCTGTACGCCGCGTACGTGGCGCTGCTGCTGCTGAACCTGCGCGCGCTGCGTGGATCTCTGTGGCCGATGTGGCTGGCCTGCCTGGCCTGCCTGGCGGTGGGGACGTTCACGCTGACCTGGAATTACCGCAAGCTCACCTGGGTGCTGCCCACCCTGGCGCTGTGCTCGGCCCGCCTGTGCCGCACCGAGGACCTGGAGCTCGCGGGCTCGCGCCCCCTGCCAGAACACGACAGCGCGTGAGGCTGCTGTACGTGGTGACCGGCACGAACCTCGCCGGAGCGGAGATGCAGGTTCTGCAGCTGTCGCGCGGCATGCGCCGCCGGGGGCACGAGGTGCATGTGCTGTCGCTCGCGCCGGAAGGGCCGGTGGCCGGTCTGGCGCGCGAGGCGGGCGTGAAGGTGCAGTCGCTGGGGGTACGCGGCCCGGCCGGACTGCTCCGCGCGGTGCAGGGCGTGGCGCAGCACAGCGCCCGCGTGCGCCCCGACGTGCTGCACGGCCATCTGGTGCACGCGAACCTGGTGTCGAGGGTGAGCCGCCTGCTGGGGCCGGTGCCGGTGCTGATCAGCACCGGGCACAGCGTCCGCGAGGGCGGGTCGTGGTCGCTGCCCGCCTACCGGCTCACGGACGGGCTGAGCGACCTCACGACCAACGTGAGCCGCCGCGCGGTCGAGCAGTACCGGGCGCGGCGGGCCGTGCCGGCCGGCAAGCTGCGCTTCGTCGCGAACGGCCTGGATCTGGAGGCCTTTGACCTGGCGGCGGGCACGGTCACGTCGCCGCGAGTGGGCACCACCTTCCGCTTCATCGCCGTGGGCCGCTTCGAGGAGGCGAAGGATTACCCGACCATGCTGCGCGCCTTCGCGCTGGTGGCGGCGCAGGCCCCGCAGGCGCACCTGGACATCGTCGGCGAGGGCCGGGGACTGGAGGCCGCGCGCGCGCTGGTGAGCCACCTGAACCTCAGGCACCGGGTGAGCTTCCTGGGGGCGAGGCACGATGTACCCACGCTGCTGCGGAACGCGGACGCGTTCCTGATGTCCTCGGCGTGGGAGGGCCTGCCGATGGTGCTGCTGGAAGCCGGCGCGGCGCGGCTGCCGGTCGTGGCGACCGACGTCGGCTCGATCCGCGACGTGGTGCTGGACGGCCGCAGCGGGCACCTCGTTCCGCCGGGCGATCCGTACGCCCTGGCGAACGCCGCCCTGCTGCTGTTGTCGCACAGCGAGGCCGCACGGCAGGACATGGGCACGGAAGGCCGCAAGCACGTGGAACGCACCTACAGCCTGGACGGCGTGCTGGACGAATGGGAAGGCATCTATGCGGAACTGCTCGCGCCGCGCCGCGCCGGCCTGGGCGCCCGGGGGAACACATGAAGATCGCCTTTGTTATCACGCGCGGAGACTCGATTGGCGGAGCGCACATCCACGTGCGTGACCTGTCCCTGCACCTGCTCGCCCAGGGACACAGCGTCACCGTGATCGTCGGCGGGCAGGGCGACTACACGCAGGAACTGGAGCGGGTGGGCGTGCCGTACCGCAGCCTGGCCTTCCTCACGCGCGAGATCCGGCCCCGCCAGGAACTGCGGGCGCTGCTGGAACTGCGGGGCGTGCTGGCCGAGGTGCAACCGGATCTGGTCTCCACGCATTCATCGAAGGCCGGACTGCTGGGCCGCGTGGCCGCGTGGTCGCTGGGCCTGCCGGTGATCTTCACCGCCCACGGCTGGGCCTTCACGGACGGGGTGCCGGTCCGCGAGCGGCGGTTCTACACGGTGGCCGAGCGGCTGCTGGCCCCGCTGGCGCGGCGGATCATCACGGTCTCCGAGTACGACCGGCAGCTGGCCCGGCGCCACCGGGTCGCCTCGGAGCGGCGGCTGGTGACCGTGCACAACGGGATGCCACGGCTGCGCGGCCAGATGCTGGCCCGCCCGGACACGCAGCCGCCCACATTGGTCATGGTCGCGCGCTTCCAGGAGCAGAAGGATCACGCGACCCTGCTGCGCGCCCTGGCCGGCCTGACGGCGCTGCCGTGGACACTGGAGCTGATCGGGGACGGCCCGCTGCTGCCCGAGATGCAGGCCCTCGCGGCCGAGCTGCAGCTCACCGACCGGGTGAACTTCCTGGGGGCCCGGCGGGATGTGGCCGAGCGGCTCCAGGCCGCGCATGTGTTCGTGCTCGCCACCCACTGGGAGGGCTTCCCACGCTCGATCTTGGAGGCCATGCGCGCGGGCCTGCCGGTCGTGGCCTCGGCCGTGGGCGGCGTGAGCGAAGCCGTGACGGACGGCGTGACCGGCCGGGTGGTGCCGCCCGCCGACGTGGCCGCCCTGCGTGACGCCCTGGGAGGATTGATCTCCTCACCAGTCGAACGCCAGCAGCTGGGAGAGCGGGGCCGGGCCGTCTTCCTGGCCGAATTCACCTTCGACCACATGTTGGAGCACACGCTGGCTGTGTACCGGCAGGTGCTGGGCGTCCGCACCCTGCCCCTGTCGCCCGAAATATCCACGCCCACGTCTCCCCCGGTGCCCGAGACGGCGGGCAGCTGACGTCCCTGCCCCCGGCGGATGCCCCCGCCTGCCGAAAGGGTTGATGTTCCGGAGACGCCGGGAGTGGTACATCTGAACGTGATCCGTGGGGATCGAACACCCCGCCCAACCTTCCGCACCGCCCATTTCCGTCCGAGGTCAGCCTTGCACTCTTCCCTGCCCCCCCACCGGTTCGACTGGAGCGCCGCGACCCTGCTGCGCGCCCTGCGGACGCATGCGCCGCTGATCCTGGGCGTAGCCCTGCTGCTCGCGGCCCTGACCTACGCCGCGCTGGCACTGCGCGCGCCGGTGTACACGGCGACCAGCAGTCTGATGTCCGCGCCGGGGGGCAGCAACGACCCCGTGTTCACGACGGCGCCGCCCCTGCCGCCCGGCGCGGTGGACCAGGCGCTTCACAGCGAGGCGCTGGTGCGGGACATGGTCACACGGTTGCAGGGCAGCGGCCTGGACGCGGCCACCTTGACCCGCCTGGCGGGCACGTTGAACGCCGAACTGGGCGCCCAGGATTTCCGGGTGCTGGCCGTGAGTTCACAGATCAACGACCAGCAGGGGGGCACCTACGTCGTGTCGGCCCACGCTGGGACGCCCTCCGAGGCGAAGATCCTGGCCGATACGGCCGCCGCCGCGCTGCTCGCCTGGGACCGGCAGCGGGCCGTGGAGGGCATCACGAGGTTGCAGGGTGGCCTGCGCACGTACCTGTCGTCGCTGGACAAGCGTGTAGCATCCACCACCGATCCCGGCCGCCGCCGGGCGCTGCTCACGGCCCGGCAGAGCGCTGTGGATCGGCTGGTGCAGCTGGAGCAGGTGCAGGGGGCCGCCACGGGCACGCTGTCCCCGTTGGCGGGAGCGGTCGAGCCGACCCGCGCGGCGTCCGGATCGCCGCTGGGCCGCGCCCTGCTGGTTTTCCTGGCCGTAGCTGTGCTCGGCACGGTTCTCGTCGCCCGCTTCCGGCCGCTGCTGAACCGGATCGCGCCGCAGCCACCGGCGCTGGTGCCCGGCGTGCCGGAACTCGGCTGGCTTCCCCAGCTAAATACCGATGTCCTGGGTGACGTGGCGGCAGCGGAACGCGGTTCCCTGGGCCGGGCACTGGCCCTGCTGCGCGGCAACGTGCTCGGTCACCTGGAACCCGGCCTGAAGCGGATCGTGGTCAGTGCCGCGCAGCCAAGCGGGACGTCCAGCGTCGTCGCCGCCCTGCTGGCCCACACGCTGGCCGACAGCGGTCAGCGGATCCTGCTGATCGACGCGCACCCGGGCGGCCTCCAGCAGCGGCTCTGGATCCCCGAGAGCACGCACTGGCAGGTGCTTCCGGGAGCGACGCTCCACGCGCGTCCGGCCGCCACTCTGGCCTCGGCCCTGTCGTTTCCTGAAGGGGCCCAGGCGCGCACCGTGGCTCCCGGGGTGGATCTGCTGGGCGGGCCGGATCCACAGGCGCAGGGCTTCGACCTGCACGGTGTGGAGGGCCTGGACGTGATGCTGTCCCGCTGGGCGGAGGCCTACGACCTCGTGGTGGTAGACGCGCCAGCCCTGAGTGCCTCGCCGGACGCCCTGCTGCTGACCGGCGGGCGCCGCAGCCTGCTGCTGGTTCACGAGGACAGCGTGAACCGGGCGGACACCCTGACCGTGCTCCGCAGCCGGGTACCGGCGGGCCGGGCCGGGCTGCTGGGCGCCGTCTGGACGAACGTGGCGCCGGGATGGATCCGCCCGCCCGCCCGGCCGCGCGGAGCGGCGACTGGAATCGCGCCGGGCACTCCAGACTCCGGAGCGCTGTAATGCCGCCCTTCCCGCCGGCCCTGTTCCTCCAGGACGGTCAGCGGGCCACGCCGTCCCGATCCGTGCAGGACGACGTTGAGGTGCGGCAGGTGCTGCGCCACCTGCGACCCTTCGCCGTGTGGATTGCGGTCGCCACAGTCGCAGCGACGGCCGGAACCTACCTGACGGAGCGCCGGCAGCCGAGGGTGTACGAGGCGGTGGCGAGCGTCATGTCCGTGACCGGCGCGCGCGACGCGCAGGCACTCGATATCACCGCCAGCGCCCCACCCGTCACGCCGACGGCGGTGGACGAGGTGGTACACAGCGCGGCTCTGGTGAACGACATCGTCACGCGGCTGCCCGCCTCAGGGATTCCGGCGACGGTCACGAATCAGCTGACGGCCGAATTGCGTACCGAGCTGAAGACCCGCGTGTTCCGGCACGTGATCATCCAGGCGCGGGTGGATCAGCAGCAACGTGGCGTGTACGCCATCGTCGCGCGCGCGAGTAGCGGCGCAGCCGCCCAGGCCCTGGCGGGGGCGACCGCGCGCGCCCTGCTGGACTGGGACGCGCAGCGTGCCCGCTACCGCTATGTGGCGGCCCGGCAGACCCTGGAACGCCAGATCGCGCGTTCCGGTACCCTGCTGCCGGACTCAGACCCCGGCGGGGCCCGCGAACAGCTGATCCGCACCGTGTGGCAGTTGAAGCTGCTGGAGGTCACCGCCACCGGCACGCTGACGCTGGTGGCGCGGCCCGTCACGCCGTCCGATCCGATCTCGCCCCGACCCACGCGCAATGCGGCGCTGGCGGGCTTGCTGGCCCTGCTAGGCAGCTCGGCGGCGGCGCTGCTGGTACAGAGTGTGCGCCGCCGGGTGCGCAGCGCCGAGGATCTGCGCAGCCTGGGCCTGCCGGTGCTGGGGGAACTGCCCCTGCGTGGCCCGCCGGAGGGCCTGGTGATCGGCAGCCACGTCGGCGGTCTGGCGGACGCCCTGGGATACCTGCGCGTTCAGCTGTTGCCGCTGCTGGCCCGCGCGCCGCAGTCCACCGTGGTCGTCTGCGCGGCCCGGGCGGATCAGGGCAGCAGCGCCGTGGTCGCCACGCTGGCCGGGAACCTGGGCGACAGCGGCTTGAAGGTGCTGATCATCGACGCCCGTGGCGAGGACGCCCGGCAGCGGCAGCTGTGGCCACTGCATGTGGCGCCGTGGGTTCCCCTGCCGGGCGCGTACGTGAACCCCGCGTACGGCGTCGCCACGACGCTGAGCAGCGCCTGCCGCGATCCACAGATCGCCCAGGTGGCCCGCGTGTCGGGTAACGTCGATCTGCTGCCGTCCGACCGTGCCGACGACGCCACCGATCCGCACTCAGGCGTCCATCACGCGGCCTTCGCGGATCTGCTGCGGCAGTGGGGCAGCGTGTACGACGTCGTGATCATCGACGCGCCGCCTCTGCTCGATGCGCCGGATGCGCTGGCCATTGCGCCGGGTACCGCCGGTCTGCTGCTGGTCGCCGACCTGAAGGTCGCCCGCACGCCGGAGCTGGAGCAGGCCCTGAATCTGGCGGCCATGACCGCCGTGCCGGTGCTCGGCGGCGTGCTGACGCGGCAGGACGGCTGGCCGGTCGGCGCGCGTGGCCCCGCTGCTGAACCGCAGGGACGCCGCGATGTCCGTGGTTCAGGTAGGGGCCAGCGGGCCCGGCCGGGCGCGAACCGCCGCTGACTGGGAGTCTGCTGGTGAGGTTGTGGCGGCCGCGCGCCTACTGGATCTGCACGCCGTCCACGAACACGTTGGCGACCGTCGTGGGACGATACGTGCCGAGCACCGTGCTGGTGCGGACATTGGTGGCGTGGAGGCCATTCAGCGAGACCTGACCGGTGTAGTTCTGGAAGAAAGTCGGCTTGTCGTCGGTGGTGTCGCTGACCTCGATGTTCCGCAGCGACACGGTCGCGCCGGGCACGTCGGAAGGCACGATGGCGATCACGCCGGCCTTGCTGACGGCGGCGTACCCGCTGGCGCGCAGGCCATCCACCGTGATTTTTCCCGACGGGCTGAGGAACAGGGCCGTCCCGTTGCGGTGAGAGGCCACGTTGCGGAGCGTGATGTTCGTATTGTTGATCTGCGCTACGTCGATCCCGGAACCCTGGTTGTCGCTGGTCTCCGCGCCGTCGATGGTCACGCCGTCGTTGCCGCGCAGATCGGCGCCCCGGTTGGGTTCGATGTCGATCCCCGCCCACGGGCCGCCGGACACGCCATGCGCGCCGTTGAAGCGGCCACCATTGACGCTCAGGTTCCGTGACGCAATGACCGAGAGGTTGTTCCGGCCGGAATTCAGCAGCTCCACGTGGTCGAGCAGGATGTCGGTGGGGTACAGGTCGGCGCGGGTGGTGGGCAGCGGGCTCACCAGATCCCGGATGTACATGCCGTCCAGCGGAGCACCCAGGCTGCGGATCCTGCGGAGCGTGACATTGCGGCTGCCCCCGTCAATGAACCAGCTCGTCTGGGTCTGGTCCTCGGTCATGACGGGCCGCCGATCGCGGTTCGCGTCGACGGTCAAATCGAGCACCATGACGTCCTTCGCGGCGATCCTCACGAGGAACCACGGGCTGTCGGTGGCCTCGTCGTCCATGACCTTCAGGGTGGCGCCATTACCGAAGACCATCACACCGTCGCGGGTCAGCTCGAACTGACAGCGCTGCGTCCGGTGAAAGGCGTAGACCTTGCCGGCCGCGAACGAGACGGCCGTGGCCGAATCCGACTGAGCATTCAGCCGGGCGAACAGGGCAGACAGGGCGGCCGTGTCGTCCGTGCTGCCGTCGCCCACGGCGCCAAACTGCTCGGGCGTGAGCGCGTCGGCAGGAAGTGCAGGCATCACAGCCGTGCTGTCCGAGGAACCCGAAGGAATAGTCGAAGTTGGCACGTCCGCGCCCACCGTCTGCACTCCAGTGCATGCGCTCAGAGCCACGCCTACGGCCAGCAGCAGCGCTGAGCGAGACAGGGAGATCGGGCGTGGATGGGTGGTGGAGCGTGTCTGTAGCATGGGTTCCTACCTTCGGTGGCCCGGCCGATTCTGTGCTGTGGGGAGCTTCAGGGCTCTGCGTCTCCATCTCGCGAAGGGTTGGTTTCGCCGGGTAAAGCACGCGCCCTATCCGTCTACCTGTCTTCATAGTCTGGCGGGAGAGGCTCTCCCGGTTCTTACGGAACTGAACATGAAGATTCAGCACGCCTCCGCGCATTCAGAGTCCGGAAAATCACACTCCCCACTCTTCTTCCTTCAGCGACACGAGGCGCACCCGGACACGTCTCATATGCCGGTAGACGTGACATCAAAAATGGCGCCCCAGATCCGAAGATCCGGGGCGCCAGTGGACGCAATCTGGTGGTGTTGACGTGACCTGTAGAAAGGAGGTGATCCAACCGCACCTTCCGGTACAGTTACCTTGTTACGAC
>NZ_SSNX01000012.1 GCF_004801415.1 Deinococcus sp. KSM4-11
CCAAGGTAGATGTCGCGAGTTCGAATCTCGTCTCCCGCTCCACCCCCCCACCCCATCTCGTAAGAGGTGGGGTGATTTCATGTGCCCTACTTGATCCGAATTTCAGCCGGATCGAACGTGATCTTCGGATATTTCGGGTTCATGTCCATCAGGGTATCGAGCAGGATCTGGCTGATGACCAGGTCGCGGTACCACTTGTGGTCGGCCGGAATGACATACCACGGAGCGTCGCTGGTGCTTGTGGTCAAGGCGTCCTGATAGGCGCTCGTGAACTGTGACCAGTGGTCGCGATCCTTCAAATCGCCGGGGTTGAATTTCCAGTGTTTGCCCGGTTCGTCCAGCCGATCCTGCAAGCGCTGTTTCTGTTCGTCGGGGCTGATGTGCAGATAAAACTTCAGGATGCGGGTGCCATTGCCGCTGAGGAGGGCCTCGAAGTGCCTGATGTGCTGCAGGCGGGCCTTGGCTGTCTTGCCGTCAATCATGTCGTACACGCGCGTGACCAGCACATCCTCGTAGTGGCTGCGGTTGAAGACGCCGATCATGCCCTTGCCGGGCGCCTGGGCGTGGATGCGCCACAGGAAATCGTGCGCGAGTTCCTCCTCGTTCGGCACCTTGAAACTGGAGATGTGCAGGCCATTGGGATTGAACGAGCCGACCACGTGTTTCACGACGCCGTCCTTACCGCCGGCATCCCGCGCCTGCAGGACGATCAACAGCGACTGCTGGCGCTCGGCGTACAGGCGTTCCTGCCAGTCGAAAAGCTTGTCCTGCAATTCCTTGGTGAGCAGCTTGGCGTCCTTCTCGTCCAGGCCGCCATCCTCGTCTGTCGCCCACTGGGCGAGCTTGATCTTCTTGCCTTCCTTCACGCGGTACGCGTCGGTTTTCATTCCCTGGAGGCTACCACCCCGGCTGTGACGGCGTGGACGCGCTCAGCGAGTTCTTCCCACTCGATGGCCGTCTGCCGGCCCGCGTCGAATTCGGCATTGAGGGCCGCGTGCAGGGAGCGCAGTCCCGGGTTGTCCTTGCTGACCTTAATGCCGGTCTGCTGCCTGATCAGGAAGACCAGGCCCGCGAGCCCGCTGTCCCGGGTCAGCGACAGGTCGAGTGGGCGCCCGAGCAGGCTGGGCACGTCGAACGGCGCGTACATGGGCCAAAACTTGTTCAGGCCGTCCGCGTGGATGCCCGCCCTGGTTCTGTGCGCGTCGCGGCCATACAGCGGATACTTGGTGGGCACGCCCTGACCCAGCGCCTCGTAGAGGTCGGCCAGGGCGTTCAGGGCCGTGAAGTCCGGCGGGTCGATCAGGCCCAGGCCGGTCAGGTGCAGCAGCACCCCTTCCAGCGGGGCATTGCCCGTGCGTTCGCCCTTGCCGAGCAGGGTGCCGTTGATCGTGGTGCAGCCTGCCAGGACGGCCGCCAGGGAATTCGCCACGACGAGATGCGTATCGTTGTGGGGGTGGAATTCCAGCCGCTCGCCTGGAATGCCCGCGTCCAGCAGGGCGCGCACCTGAGCGGGCACGCTGCGGGGCCACGCCGCGCCCTCCCACGGCAGGCCCAGGCCCATGGTGTCGCAGATGCGGAATTTGGGCGCTTGTGCCTCCGGATACGCAGCCGCGAGGGCCTGCACGGCGGCCACGAAGGGCAGGACGAACTCGCGGGGGGCGCGGGTGGCATCTTCCAGATGCAGGCGTGGCCGCAGACCGGCGTCGAGAACCGCGTGTACGGCGTCCAGATAGGTGCGGGCTGCCTGGGCGCGGCCACCCGGCGTGAACTTGTGGAAGGTGTGGTAATCGCTGGCGCTGGCCAGCATGCCGGTTTCCTGCACGCCCAGTCCGGCCACCAGCTCGGCATCCCCCCGGGTCGCGCGGATCCAGGTGGTTGGCTCGACGGGATGCCCGCTGCGCCAGCGTTCCAGGGCACCCTCCAGGATGGCGCGGTCGGCGGGGCGGTACACGAAGAACTCGGCCTGCCGGATCGCCCCGGTGCTTCCGGTGAAGGCGCCCATCCGCTCGTAGATGGCGAGGCCGACCTCGGTGGTGAGCGGCAGGCCGCCCTGCTGGCCGTCGCGGTGAGTGGTCTCGGTCGTCCACGCGCGGGCGGGGAGCGTGGCGGGCCGCTCGTCCCAGATGATCTGCGGGAAGGCGTCGGGTGGAAAGGCGGCCGGGAACAGGTTGGGCAGCGCACTGTCCGGGACGGGCGGAACAGGATGGGAAGTCATGCAGGCATGCTGACCCCGTATACATGTATCGTCAATCTTGATTGGAGAATCAATGTTACGCTGGAGTGGTGACCGACGTGACCTTCCTCACGGCCTCCGAGGCGACCGCGCGGCTGGGCGTGAAGGCGGCCACCCTGTACGCTTACGTCTCGCGTGGCCTGATCCGCAGCGAGGCCGGGCCAAGCGGCACGCGTGAGCGCCGGTACCACGCCGGGGACGTGCAGACCCTGCTGGCCCGGCAGGGTCTGCGCCGTGACCCGGAAGGAGGCGTTCAGGACGCGGTGGGCGGCGCACTGGACTGGGGCACTCCCGTGCTCGACAGCGCCCTGACCCGGATCGCGGACAGTCGCCTGACCTACCGAGGCCACGACGCCCTGGCCCTGGCCGAGACCCTGGGCGTGGAGCAGGTGGCCGCCCTGCTGTGGGCCGACGATCCCGACGCCTGGGCGGCCCTGCCCCTGCGCGCCCGCCTGAACCTCAGTGCCCACCCGCGGGCCGGAACACCTCTGGAAGCGTTCGCATACGCCCTGACGCACGCGGGTGCCCATGACCTGACGGCGCTCGATGTCCGCCCGCAGGCCGGGCCAGTGCAGGCCGCCCGCGTCCTGAATCTGCTGTACGCCACGCTGGAACGGCACGAGGGCGTCCCGCCTGCGCCGGATCTTCCGCTCCATGCCCGGCTGGCCCGCGCGTGGGGCGTGCCCGGTCAGGCCGATCTGCTGCGCCGCGCCCTGGTGCTGCTCGCCGACCACGAGCTGAACGTCAGCACCTTCACGGCGCGGGTGGCCGCGAGCGGCGGGGCCAGCCTGCACCATGTGACCCTGGCCGCCCTGGGAGCCTTGCAGGGGCCGAAACACGGTCTGGCTGCCCTCGCCGCCGCCGACCTGCTCACCCATGCAGAGAGGAGTGGCGCCCGCACCGCCCTGCGAGAGGCCACGCGCCGTCACGGCCACCCGCCGGGTTTCGGGCACCGCCTCTACCCAGCTGGCGATCCACGCGCGAAAGCGCTGCTGGACGTCTTGGAGACTCAGGAGGAGCCGGGCGAGGTCGTCCGCACAGCTGGCGCAGTCCGCCTGATGATGGTGCAGGAGACGGGCGAGCAGGCCAACGTCGATCTGGCCCTGGCCGCGCTGGTCATGGCCCTGGGGCAGCCCCCGGAGGCGGCGGTGACCCTCTTCGCGCTGGCCCGCGCTGTCGGCTGGCTGGCGCACGCGCTGGAAACGCTGGGCAGCGGCCGCCTGATCCGGCCCCGCGCGCGGTATGTGGGCCGCTGAAAGTCAGGTCAGTCGGCGGCCACCGGACGTGCCCCGGACGGCGTGCCCCGGACCAGGGCGAAGGCCTTGCCGCCCAGCAGAGCCACCAGTGCAGCCCCCGCCAGGGCGATGCCCAGCGCGGCCGGGAGGCCCACGTGCCGCGCCACGAACCCGATCACGGGCGGCCCCAGCAGGAAGCCGCCGTAGCCGATGGCGGCCACCAGCGCGATCCCCCGTCCGGCCAGGGCGTGTCCGGCCGTGCCGTACATAACGGGCACCACGTTGCTCAGGCCGATGCCCGAGAGCGCGAAGCCCAGGGTGGCGGGCACTGGGTCGCGCCACAGCAGGGCCAGCCCCATGCCCAGGGCGGTCGTGAGCGCTCCGACCCGCACGATGCGCTCGTCACCCAGGCGTGCCCGGCCCATGTCCCCGAACCAGCGGCCGAGGGTCATGGTGGCCACGAAGGCCGTGTAGCCGATCCCGGCCGCGCCACCCGCCAGCCCCAGCACATCCCGGAAGTACAGGGCGGTCCAGTCGTAGTTCGCGGCCTCGGAGAGCATGCCCAGGAAGCACATGGCGCCCAGCAGCAGCACGGCCACGCTGAACAGCGGGGCGGGCTTGGCGGGTGTGCCGTCGTGGTGGTGGGTGGGCGCGGCGGGCGGATCCGGGATCAGGAAGCGCATGGCGTACAGTCCGGCGGCGACCGTTCCGACCACCACGATCAGCGCGTGCGTGAGCATGGGCACGCGTCCGATCAGCAGGGTGCCCAGCGCCGCGCCCAGCAGGCCGCCGAGGCTGAAGTACGCGTGCAGGCGGCTGATGATCGGGCGCCCCAGGGCCTGTTCGACGGTGACGCCCTGCGCGTTCATGGCGACGTCCATCACGCCGTTCGCGGCCCCCAGCAGCGCGAGGCCGAGGATCAGAGTCCACAGGTTCACAGCCAGCAGGGGCAGCAGCAGCGAGAGCAGGAACAGGACGGTGGCCACGCGCGTGACCCGGTCGCTGCCCCAGCGCGACGTCCAGCGCCCCACCTGGCTCATGGCCAGCACGCCGCCGACACCGCTGGCCAGCAGGGCCAGACCGATCTGCGAGGCGTCCAGGTGCAGGTCGTCGCGGACGCCGGGGATGTTCACGGCCCAGGTGGCGAAGACCATGCCGTTCACCAGGAAGATCGCCCCGACGGCGCGGCGGGCGGCCTCGGCCTGCATCCGAGAGGCGGGAGTGGTGGACAGCGCGGTCGTCATGGGTACCTCACGGAGCGGGGAAGGAAGAGGAGATCACTGGACTGAATCGTTTCAGATCCGCTGTCCATACGGTAGCATTCCGGTATGCCCCCCGCCAAGCCATCTGCGCCGTCGACCGCACCCCCGCCCCGGGGGGGACGGATCACGCTCCGCGAGGTGGCCCGCGCCCTGGGTGTGTCGGTCGCCACCGTGAGCAACGCCTATAACCGGCCCGATCAGCTCTCCGAGGAACTGCGGGAGCGCATCCTGGAGACCGCCCGCACCCTCGGCTACCGTGGCCCCGATCCCCTGGCGCGCAGCCTGCGCCGGGGCCGGACCGGCGTGATCGGCGTGGTGTACGACGCGCCGCTGGAATACGCCTTCGCCGACCCGGCCGCCGCCCTGTTCCTCGGCAGCGTCACTCACGCCATTCAGGACCGGGCGCTCAACCTGCTGCTGCTCGCCAGCCCGGAGGATGTCATGCCGGTGCGGAGTGCCAGCGTGGACGCCTTCATCGTGTACTGCGCCGCCGAGAACAGCGACCTGCTGCGCGCGGTGCTCGACCGGGGCCTGCCGACCGTCCTGGTCGACCAGTACGCCCACCCGCAGGCCGTGCAGATCGGCATCGACGACGCCGGTGGCGCGCGCGAGGCCGCCCGGCACCTGCGCGACCTGGGGCACGAGCACATCGGCATCGTGTGTCTGGAACTCGGCCCAGAACGCCACAGCGGGCCGGTCACGCCCGAGCGTGAGCGCGCCGTCTCGTACCGCACGACCGCCGAACGCCTGCACGGGTACCGCTCCGGGGCCCAGGGGGCCGTGCTGTACCCCGTCGAGACCGAACAGAACACCCCGCAGGAGGGCGAGACCCGCGCGCTGGAGCTGCTCGCCGCCCACCCGGACATCACCGGCCTGCTGTGCATGAGCGACGTGCTTGCCCAGGGCGCCCTGCGCGCCGCCAAAACGCTGGGACGAAGCGTGCCGGACGACCTGAGCATCATCGGCTACGACGACCTGCCCAGCAGCACCACCTTCAACCTGACGACCGTGTGGCAGCCCACCACCGACAAGGGCCGTCACGTGGGCGAGGCGCTCCTGGATCTGCTGAGCGGCTCCGCTGCCGAGAACGTCACCCTCCCCACCCGGCTGGTGGTGCGGGGCACCACCGCGCCCGGCCCCAGAACCCGCTGACGCCCGCTGGATGCCCGACGGCAGGGAAGAAAGGTGTCAGATCCTCCCCGGTACGCTGGGCGTGGAGGGCTGTCATCCATTCCCGACCCCGGAGCCGGCCCTGCTCAGGTCATCCGGAGGCCGCCCATGACAGCACCCGAGCGACGACGGGCCAGCGCGCCCCCCATTCCCCGCCCAGGGGTGGCCAGCGACGCCGCGCTCGATGACCTGCGCCGCCGCCTGTACATCGGGATCAGCGTCTTGGGCATCGGGATCCAGGCGGCCATGTGGATCCTGAACCTGCATCGCGACGCGCCGGATCCAGTCACCACCTACACGAACCCGCTGTTCACGGTGCTGTCGTCCTGGGTGATCTGGTGGATGGCCCGCCGCCGGCCGGTCGAGATCGTGAACTGGGTGGGCCTCTCGGCCTGCGGGCTGGTGATCATCCTGCGCGCCGTGATCACGCCCCTGATGGGCGGCGCCGACCTGACCACTTCGTTGCAGGATCTGTACTGGCTGTTGGTCATCGTGTCGATCATCGCCTTCCTGACCGTCGACTACCGCCGCGCCATGCTCGTGACGGCGGGCTTCTACGTGTCGGGCACGCTGTTGCCCTGGGGCGTGCTGCTGCTGGACGGCGCGACACTCTCTGCTCCTGCTCGGCTGGCGCAGGGGCAACTGCTGTGCGGCATCGTCCTGATCACGCTGTGCAGCCTGGCGTGGTACCGCGAGCACTTCCAGCGCGGCCGGGAGGAACTGCAGCTCACGCAGCGGCTGGCCTCGACGGACGCCCTGACCGGCCTGCACAACCGTCATGCCCTGTACCCCCTGATCGAGGCCGTCCTGCACGCTGACCATGGCGAGGCCAGCGGAACGGAGGGCCGGTCAGGGAACCTGCGAGGCAGCCTGCTCTTGATCGACATCGATCACTTCAAGCGCATCAACGACCGCCTGGGCCACAACGTGGGCGACGACGTCCTGCGGCTGGTGGCCGTCACCCTGAAGCACCACCTGCGCGGCGACGACATCGTGGGCCGCTGGGGAGGCGAGGAATACCTGGTGGCGCTGCCCGGCGTGACCTACCAGGACGCGCTGGTCGTTGCGGAACGCCTGCGCCACGGCGTTCAGCGCTCCGGGTACCCGGCCGGTGTGGACGTGACCATCAGTGTGGGCCTGACCGAACTGCGCGGCGGCGACACCCTGAGGGGCAGCGTGGCCCGCGCCGACACGGCCCTGTATGAGGCCAAGCGCCAGGGCCGCAACCGCGTGCAGCACGTCCAGGACACGCCCCCCGTCCCGGCCCAGGGCTGGCCGACGACCGCCTCGGGCGATTGAGGCTCAGGCGTTCAGGTGCCCTGCGGGCCGGTCAACTTCAGAGCCGCCGCGTGCAGCATCCGCACGCCGGTCTCCAGGCTGGTTTCATCCAGCGTGAAGCGCGGGTGGTGGTGCGGCCAGCGGCTGTCGGCGTCGTCGCTGCCGGAACCCACGTTGAAGTACGCGCCCGGCGCCTTCTCCAGGTAGGCGCTGAAGTCCTCGCCGCCCATGGTGGGTTTCGCGTCCTGGAAGTGCTCCGCGCCCACGGTCTCCAGCGCGATGTCCTTGAGCTGCGCCGCGACCCAGTCCGTGTTGATCAGCGGGCGGTACCCGAACTCGTAGCGCAGGTCGTAGGTCGCGCCGTGCGCCTCGCAGACCCCCTTGACCACCCGCTCAATGAGCTTCGGGGCCTGCTCGCGCAGGGCCGGGTCGAAGGTGCGCACGGTGCCCATCAGCTGCGCGGTGTCGGGGATGACGTTGTGCGTGGTGCCGCTGCGGAAGTACGTGATGCTGATCACCAGCGCGTCCTGCGCGCCCACATGCCGGCTCACGACATGCTGGAGGTTCGTGACGACCTGCGCGCCCACCGCGATCGGGTCGACCGCCTCTTCCGGGTGAGCGCCGTGCCCGCCGCGCCCCTTGATGGTCAGTTCCAGCATGTCCGGCGCCGCCATGAACGCGCCGGGCTTGACCGCCACCATTCCGGCCGGCAGCTGGCTGTTCAGGTGCAGGCCCGTGACCACGTCCACGCCGTCCATCAGGTCGGTCTCCATGACGAGTTCCTCGGCGCCGCCCGGCCCGATCTCCTCGGCGTGCTGGAAGATCATGCGGACTTCACCGGGAACGTCCTGGGGGTGCTCGGACAGCAGTTTCGCAGTGCCCAGCAGGATCGCAGTATGCCCGTCATGGCCGCAGGCATGCATGACCCCCTCGTTCTTCGACGCGAACTCGAAGGTGTTCTCCTCGTGGATGGGCAACGCGTCGATGTCCGCGCGCAGCAGCACGGTGCGGCCCGGCTTTCCGCCCTTTAAGGTCGCCAGCACGCTCGTCGCAGTCGGCCGGGTGACCGTCAGGCCCGGCATCTTCTTCAGCTCGGCTTCAATGAACGCGGCCGTCTGGTGCTCGTGGAAGCCCACCTCGGGGTTCATGTGCAGGTGCCGTCGCCATGCCACCAGCTGCTCGCGCAGGCTGCTGATCCTGTCCTGGGTTGCCGTCATGCCCCAGCCTAGCGCCTGACCTGCGCGCCCGTCCGCCGCGCTGGCCCCAGTCCGACCACGCGGGACGTGCCACACTCGGGCCCATGACCGACGCCCGCGAACAGGCCGCCGCCGACGCCACTGACGCCGCGCAGGAACTGGAGGTCGCCGCCCGGCACCTGCGCACGGCCGCCGCCCACCTGCGCGCGGGCGAGGTGCCCCGCTACGCCGCCCACCTGCTTGCCGGGCGCGGCCACCTGCTGAACGCGTCGTCCACGCTGGACGCCCTGGCGGTCGCACACGCCGCCCGCAGCCACCCGGAACCACTGATCGAGTGACGGGAACCCTGCCCGACGACCCCTCGTATTCCCCGACATGAAGACGTCACGCACCGCCGCGAGGAGCGGCACCCTCGGCAAGATCCTCGTGTACGCGCCAATCGTGCTGGAAGTCCTGAATCTAGTACGCCGCTCGCAGGCCGCCAAGCGCGGCCGCTACGCCAAGGCCCGTCGGCGCGACCGCGCCCTGGACGGCCTGCTGGGCTTCGCCACGCGCGCCGTGGGCGGCAAGACGCGCAAGCGCGGCTGGTTCTGAACCACAAGAAGCCCTTAAGCGCGCGCTGACCACTTCCCGGTCGGCTCGCGCTTAACGTGGGCGGATGCCCCGCAAACCGCCGATCAAGCTGCCCACGCCCGAATCCCGCCGCGTCGGTTTTGCCATCGTCGGCCTGGGCAAACTGAGTGTGGAGCAGCTCATCCCAGCCGTGCGCACCAGCCAGGAAGGTTACGTGGCCGCGCTGGTTACCAGCGAGCCGGACAAGGGCGTGGAATTCGCCCGGGCGCTCGGCCTGAAGGACAGCGACGTGTACACCTACGAGGGCTTCGAGGGCCTCGCAGACCGCGCCGACGTGGAGGCCGTGTACATCGTGCTGCCGAACAGCCTGCACCGCGAGTTCATCACGCGCGCCGCGAAGATGGGCAAGCATGTCCTGAGCGAGAAACCGCTGGGCATGAACGCGAAGGACGCGCAGAAGATCGTCCAGGCCTGCCACAAGGCCGGCGTGCTCCTGATGACCGCGTACCGCTGCCAGTACAGCCCGCACCACTGGGCCGCCCGCGACGCCGTGCAGGGCGCGCAGCTCGGCGCGGTGAAGCTGCTGGACTCGATTCACGTGCAGGTCGAGGACGACCCCACCGTCTGGCGTCTCCAGAAGGAACTCGCCGGGGGCGGGCCGCTGCCGGACGTGGGCATCTACAGCGTGAACACGCTGCGCTTCGTGACCGGCCAGGAACCCGAGTGGGTGTTCGCCACGCTGCACCAGCCGAAAAAGGACAAACGCTTCCGGGAAGTCGAGGAGTCCGTGTCGTTCATGTTGGGCTTCCCGGATGGCGTGACGGCCAACGTGCACACCAGTTACGGCGCGTTCAAGACCGACACCCTGCGCGTCATGGGCGACCGGGGCAACCTGCTGATGGATCCGGCCTTCACGTACGAGGGCCTGAAGCTCTCCATCGAGACCAAAGACGGCACCATGACGCCCAGCTTTCCCGCGTACGACCAGTTCGGCCTGGAGTTCGACCATTTCGCCCAGCGTGTCCGGGATGGCAAACAGCCCTGGACGCCGGGCGAGGAGGCCGTGCAGGATCACGTGATCATGGACGCCATCTACGAGAGCGCCCACACCGGCAAGGTCATCCAGTTGAAGGCGGTGAAGAAGAAGGACGCCTTCCGGGGCACGCGACCCACGCTGCCCAGCGCCGAGGGCTGACCTGTAGCATTCCGCGCACCGGCCCTCCCACGCGGCCCGTAGAGTCGACCCTATGGATTTACGCTCGGGACGGGCTTTCTGGCCCCTGACCAATGGTCTCATGCACACCTACCCGCCCCTGCACGCCGATGAGCGGGCGGACGTGCTGGTCATCGGGGCCGGCATCACCGGGGCGCTGCTGGCCGACGCGCTGAGAGCAGCCGGATTCGACACGGTCGTCCTCGACCGGCGGGACGCCGCCACCGGCAGCACCAGCGCGAGCACGGCCCTGTTGCAGTACGAGATCGACACGAACCTCGTCGACCTGATTCCCATGATCGGGCAGTCGGGCGCCGAGCGCGCGTACCAGTTGTGCCGCGACTCCATCGACGCCATCCGCGCCCTGACGGCCACCCTGCCGGACGACTGCGGCTTCAAGGAGCGCGGCAGCCTGTACTACGCCAGCAACCGCAAGGACGCCCGCGTGCTGGAGCGCGAGCGTGCAGCGCGCCAGGCCGCTGGTCTGAAGGTCGACCTGCTCGACCACCGGGATCTCAAGGCCCGCTACGGCATCAGCGCGCCGAACGCCCTGTTCAGCCCGGACGGCGCCGAGGTCGATCCGTACCGCCTCGCACAGCACCTGCTGTGGCGGGCGCAGGAACGCGGGGCGCGCGTGTACGACCGCACCACCGTGGAGCGGCTCGACGAGGGCCGCACCGACTTCACGGCACACACGGATCGCGGAGCGAAGGTTCACGCGAAGTACGTGATCGTCGCCACCGGCTACGAGGCCGAAACCTTCCTCGGCCGGCGGCTCGCGCAGCTGAAGAACTCGTACGCCCTGGCGACCGAGCCGGTGGGCCGCGAGCCCTGGACTGGGGCGTGCCTGATCTGGGAGACGGCCCGCCCGTACCTGTACGCCCGCACCACCGCCGACGGCCGCGTGGTGGTGGGCGGCGAGGACGATCCTTTCAACAGTCCTGCCAAGCGAGAGCGTTCCCTGCCCGCCAAGCAGCGCCGCCTGGAGAGAAAACTGGAACGGCTGCTGCCGGATCTGGAGCTGGAGGTCGCCTTCGCATGGGCCGGAACCTTCGGTGAAACGAAGGACGGTCTGGCGTACATCGGGCCGAAGACCACGGGCTCGCGCCTGCTGTTCGCGCTCGGCTACGGCGGGAACGGCATCACGTACTCCGTCCAGGCGGCGCGGATGCTCACCGCATATGTGCAGGGGCGGCCCGATCCGGACATGGAGATCTTTAGCCTGAACCGCTGAGCCTGGGGCTGATGGCTCTCAGTGCCCGCTGGTGACCTTCAGGCCGATGATCGCCACGACCATAAGGGTCAGGAAGGCCAGCCGGGCCGGAGTCACGGCCTCCTGAAAGAGCACGATGCCCAGAAGGGCGGCTCCGACCGCACCGATCCCCACCCACACGCCGTACGCCGTGCCGATGGGCAGGGTCTTCACGGCCAGTCCCAGCAGCGCGACACTGCCCAGCATGCTCAGACCAGTCAGGAGCGTGGGCAGCGGACGGGTGAATCCCGCCGTGTACTTCAGGCCAATGGCCCAGCCGACTTCCAGCAGGCCCGCGACAACCAGGATGATCCATGCCATAGAGCACCTCCTGCGCCGTCTTGTCGTGACCGGGTACGGCGGTGCTCTCGTCCGGGCAGCCCCTGGGGCCACGGGAACCAGTGTGCCAGGGCCGGAGCTGAGCAGGGTAAGCAACGTGTCAAGGCCTGCCTACACTCCGGGTTCAGTCCCGGCGGTACACCTTGAAGCGCGCGGCGAGGTCGAAGGTCGTGCAGGCGGCCTCGCCGGCGCGCAGGGGAGACGCGCACACGGTGAGCCTGCCGCCCGTACTGATCATGTCCGGCGTGAAGCCCACGGCCACCTGATCCAGCCGGCCGAAGCTGCCGCTCAATTCCACCGCTCCGTAATCGGCCGAGGTCACCGCGCGGTGCAGGGGGTCGACGCCGGGGTTCACCAGCGGCGCGATCGGCAGCCAGCGGCCCTGGCCCCGGCTGTCCGTGGCGTGCAGCGTGGCCGACACGCGTGGGATCAGGAAGAAGGTGCGCTTTCCGGGCCAGCGTTGCCGGAGGGCCAGGGGAAGCCGCAGCGTGCACTGCGGGTACGTTTCGTCGGCCAGCAGGAAATTCTGGCGCACGGACTTGAAGTACGTGTCCGCGCAGCTCAGCGTGATCTTCTCGCGCGGCACCTCGACCGTCGTGCTGACCGGCGCGGGCGCGGGTGCCTGGGCGAAGGAAGGTGACAGGCTCAGAACCAGCAGTGCGGCCGCTCTTTTCATGGCGCCTCCAGCAGATCCACGCCGACGTGGTCGTCAGCGGGCGAGTACGTGCAGGTGAAGTCCAGTAGACGGCCATCCGGGCGGCCCAGTTGCCCATCCCAGCGCTTGCCGTCGGCCGTGGCCGTGATGCCGGCGGCCGCGTCGGTCAGGGCGGGAAAGCGCAACTCGTCGGCCGGCCAGGGGAGTGTCGCCGCGACCGCCACTCGGCAGCGGGAGACGAGTCCGGCCGTGGTGATTCCTCCCAGGGCGTCATCGAGAACAGGCGCGGGCGTGACGGGCCGCAGGGCCAGCACCACCGCGATCACGATGACCGGCACGAACGGCACTGCCCAGCGAACGGGCCACCACGCGGGGCGTGGACTCAGGGCGGCACGCACCTCGCGGCGGTAGGCGAGGGCCGCCAGATCCTGCCGGGTTCGCTCGCTGGCGGCCTGCCGGGCCTGGAGGGCCGCCACCTCCTCCGCCTCGATCCGGCGGCGTTCCTCCTCGCTGAGCATACTCAGGAGAGTACGAGCCTCACCGGAGCCGAGCGTCCACTAAAAGGGGGAGATGCTGGCGGTGCCACGCCTGCGACCTCGGCGGCCGTCAGGCCAGCGTAGACCGCAGCGTGGGGCTTTCCGTCAGAGCGGAGTACACGAAGGTACGCAGGTCATCGCGCACCCGATCCGGCGACAGGAGCAGCTGCGTCATGAAGATCACGGCCAGATCCTCGGTCGGATCGACCCAGAAGTACGTGCCAGCCGCGCCTCCCCAGTAGAAGTCGCCGGCGTTCCCGAGCCGCAGGCTCCGGGCCGGGTCGAGGGTGACGGCAAAGCCCAGTCCGAAGCCCACGCCCGCCGAGCCGGTCTCGGACGCGGCGATGGCGGAGCGGGCCAGGCTGGCGATGTCCGCGCCGCCGGGCAGGTGGTTGCGGGTCATGAGTTCCAGCGTCTTCGGGCCGACCAGCCGCGCGCCGTCCAGTTCACCGCCGCGCAGCAACATGCGACAGAAGCGCAGGTAGTCGGCGGCCGTGGAGACCAGGCCACCGCCCCCCGAGACGAAGTGCGGTGGCGCCAGGTACGGACTGGTGGCCCGGGGGTCGTAGAGCACACGTCCCTGGGGAGTCAGCGCGTAGCACGGCATGAAGCGCCCGGCCTTGGCTGCGGGCACGAAGAAGTCCGTGTCCACCATGCCCAGCGGCTCCAGGATGCGCTCCCGCACGAAGTCCTCGAACGGCTGTCCCGCAACCCTACCGACCACGGCGCCCAGGACGTCGGTGGCGAAGGAGTAATGCCACGCCTCGCCGGGCGCGTACTCCAGCGGCAGGTCGGCCAGCGCGGTGATCATGCCGTCCAGCGTGGTGGTCGTGCCCAGGCCCAGGGTGCGGTACGCCGCGTCGAGGCGTCCACCCTGCTGGATGTGGTAGCTCAGGCCCGCCGTGTGCCGCAGCAGATCGACCATCAGCATGGGCCGGCGCGGCGGCTCGGTCGTGAAGCGGCCCAGCTCGCCGCCCGTCCACACGCCCAGCTCCGTCCACTCGGGAATCACGCTGCTGACGGGATCGCCCAGCGCGACCCGGCCCTCCTCGACCAGCATCATGAAGGCCAGACTCGTGATGGGCTTGGTCATGGAATAGATCCGGAAGATGGCGTCGCCCTGCAGGGGCACCCCGGCCTCCACGTCTGCGAACCCCTGCACGTTCTGGTGCACGATCTCCCCCCGGCGGTACACCAGGGTCAGGGCGTTGGGGAGGATGCCCGTGTCGAGGTACGCGGCCTTCACGTGCGCTTCCCAGGCGTTCAGGCGCTCTGACGAGATTCCGGCGGTCGTGGTCATGGGCGGTCTCCTTGAAGGTGGTCTGCCGCTGAGGATACACAGCGGCAGGACGTGGCCGGTGCGGTGTCGGACCACTTCCGGATGTGCGAGCATGGCGGTCATGAGTCGCGCCCTGAGCCCCTCGCCGGAGGCGCACCACCCGGCCCCACCCCTTGCCCCACGAACCCTAGGCGTGGGCCTGATCCTGGTCGTCATGATCGTGGCCTTCGAGTCCATGGCCGTCGGCACGGTCATGCCGCGCGTGGCCTCCGACCTCAACGGGCTGGCGTTGTTCGGGTGGGCGTCCAGCGCCTTCCTGCTCTCCAGCCTGCTCGGCGCCGTGGCCAGCGGCGTGCTCGCCGACCGGCGGGGGCTGGCGCCGGGCACGGTGGTGTCGCTCGCGCTGTTCGCCGTGGGCCTGCTGGTGGGCGGTACGGCGTCCTCGATGCCGGTCTTCGTGCTGGGACGGCTCATCCAGGGCCTGGGTGCGGGTGGGCTGGGCGCCCTGCCGTGGGCGGTCATCACCACGCGCTACCCGGAGACCGCGCGGCCCCGCATGCTGGCGGCCATGTCGAGCGCGTGGCTGCTGCCGGTGCTGGTAGGACCGCTGATCGCCAGCGTGATCGCGGATCAGTGGTCGTGGCGGCCGGTGTTCTGGGGGCTGGTGCCCCTGCTGCTGCTGGCCGCGCCGCTGTGCGTGCTGCCGCTGCTGGCCCGCCATGGCTCGGAGGGGGCCACGCGGGCACAGACCCCGGGGTCGAAGCGTCAGTTGTGGCCCGCGCTGGGCCTGTTGGCCTCGGCAGGCGCCCTGATCGAGGGCCTGCGCCGCCCGGAGGCCGCCGCCCTGATCGTGGCCGGACTGGGCCTGATCGGCCTGCTCCTCGCGGCCCGGCCGCTGTTCCCGGCAGGCCTGTGGCGGCTGGCGCCGGGCCTGCCACGCCTGCTGGCCCTGCGGGGGCTGCTGGCCTTCGCGTTCATGGGTTCCGGCACCTTCCTGCCGCTGGCCCTGCACGACCTGCGCGGCCTGAGCCTGAGCGGGGCGGGCGTGGTGCTCAGCGTCGGCGGGGCCACGTGGACAGCCGGCTCGTGGATCCAGGCGCAGCTCGAGCGGCGCTGGAACGGCGCGTATCGGAGCCTCACCACCCGTGGGGCCCTGGCCTGCGTGGCGCTGGGCCTGAGTGTCACGGCCCTGAGCACCCTGGGGATCACGCCGCTGTGGTGCGTGTACGTGGGCCAGGTGCTGGGCTGCCTGGGCATGGGCATCGGCTACAACGGCATCAGCTTGAATGCCCTGGCCAGCGTGCCCGCCGCCGAGGCCGGACGCCTGTCCGGGCAGCTGGCGAACATCGAGACGCTGATGGTCGCCCTGTCCGCCGGGATCGGCGGGGCGCTGATCGCGCGCGTGCAGCCCATGCAGGGCGCCTTCACGCTCGCCTTCGGCATAACGCTGCTGGCGGCGCTGACCGCCGCAGTGGCGGCTCTCCGGCTGCGACTGGCGGCTCCCGAATAGCGGGCCGTGCGGCCCCAGCAGTGAGCTGGCACTACACGCCCAGGTACGCGCTCCGCACGCGGTCGTCGTTCATCAGGTCGGCAGAGGTGCCCTGAAGCGAGATCGTCCCGCTCTCCAGCACGTAGCCCCGGTGGGCGATGCCCAGCGCCGCGAAGGCGTTCTGCTCGGCCAGCAGGACGCTCACCCCGGCCTCGTTCACGCGCTGCACGGTCTGGAACACCTGCTCGACCACCAGCGGTGCGAGGCCCAGTGAGGGCTCGTCCAGTAGCAGCAGCTGGGGCCGGGCCATCAGCGCGCGGGCGATGGCGACCATCTGCTGCTGCCCACCCGACAGGCTGCCCGCCGGGTCATGGCGTTTCTCGACCAGAATCGGGAAGAGGTCGAACACGCGCTGTAATTCGCGCTGTGTGCCCGCCGGGTCTTTCCGGTGGACATACGCGCCCAGACGCAGGTTCTTCTCCACGCTCAGCTCCGGGAACAGCAGCCGCCCTTCCGGGCACTGCGCCACGCCGTGCGCGACGTTGAACTCGGGGCGGCCACCGGTCAGCGGCGTGCCGTTCCAGTGGGCCGTGCCCGAGGCCGGGCGCTGGAGGCCCGAGAGCGTGCGGAAGAGCGTGCTCTTGCCCGCGCCGTTCGCGCCGAGCAGCACCACGATCTCGCCGGGCTTCACGCTCAGGTTCACGTCGTGCAGGGCGGTGAAGGCCCCGTAGTTCACGCGCAGGTTCTGGATCTCAAGCATGGCGGGCTCCCGCTCCCTGGCCCAGCTGTCCGCCGTGTGCGTGGCTGCCCAGGTACGCCTCGATCACGGCCGCATCGCGGCTGACCTCGGCGGGCGTGCCCTGCGCGATCAGCTGCCCGTGGTGCAGCACCAGAATGCGGTTCGCGAGGCCCATCACCAGGCTCATCTTGTGTTCGACCAGCGCCACAGACAGGCCGCCTTGCACCAGCTCGCGGATCAGGGCCATCAGGCGCACCGTCTCGTCGGGGTTCATGCCTGCGGCCGGTTCGTCCAGCAGCAGCAGCGTGGGGTCGCTGGCGAGCGCCATGGCGATGCCCACGCGCTTCTGCCCTTCCTGCGTGAGGGCTCCGGCGGGTCGGTGCGCCTGCGCGGCCAGCCCGACACGTTCCAGGGCCTGCATCGCCCCGGCGCGACTGGCCTCCTCGTCGTGCTTCTCGCGGCCGGTGCGCAGCAGGGCATCGATCAGCCCGGCCCGTGTACGCACCCGGTGGCCGATCATGACGCCCTCGAGCACGCTGAGTTCCTTATAGATGGTGGTCGTCTGGAAGGTGCGGGCGATGCCGCGAGAGACGACCTGATGCGTCTTCAGGCGCGTGACATCCTCGCCCCGGAAGCGGATCTGGCCCGCCGTGGGCACGTAGAAGCCCGAGATCAGGTTGAAGAAGGTGCTCTTGCCCGCGCCGTTCGGTCCGATGATCGCGGTGATCTGCCCGGACGGGATGCTGGCCGTCACGTCTTTCACGGCATCCAGGCCGCCGAAGCGGATGCCCAGACCCTGGACGTCCAGCAGGCCGTGTGGGTCGAGCGCTGCCTCAGGCATGCTGATCCCCCACCTCGTGTCCGGCCTCCGCGCGGTTCTCCGGGCCGGTCTCGGGAGCCGCGCCGCTGCGCCGGGCGCGCACCCTCTCCCACAGGCCCACCAGGCCGTGCGGCGCGAACATCACCAGCAGCACCAGCAGCGGCCCGAACACGATGTACTGGTAGTCCTGGAGGCCCTTGAGCCCCTGCGACAGACCGTACATCAGGCCCGTGCCCACCAGCGGCCCGGCCAGGGTGCCCAGGCCGCCCACCAGCAGGTACAGCAGCACCGTGAAGGTCGTGACCGGCCCGGTGATCGCGGACCCCAGGAAGCCCACGTACACGGCATACAACCCGCCCGCGAAGCCCGCGATGGCGGTCGAGAGCATCATGGCGCGCAGCTTGTGCGAGTACACGTCGATGCCGGCGCTGCGCGCCAGATCCTCGCCGCCGCGGATGGCGAGCAGGGAACGGCCGAACACGCTGCCGCGCGTGCGGGCCACCACGACCACCGTGACGGCCAGCGCGAGCAGCGCCAGGAGGTAGTACCCGCCCGCCAGTCTCAGCCCGACGGCCTGCGACATGGCCGACAGCCCACCTGGAGCGGCCACCCCGTTCAGGCCGTCGTTCCCGCCGGTCAGGGCGTCCCACTTGTTGATGATCAGGGCGATGATCACGCCCACGCCCAGCGTGAAGATCGAGAAGGCGTCCCCGCGCGTGCGGAAGGCCACCAGCCCCAGCAGCAGGCCGCCCGCCGCGCACAGCAGCACGCCCGCCGGCCATGCCAGCCAGAAACTCCACCCGGCCCTGAGCGTCAGGATGCCGACCGTGTACGCCCCGATCCCGAAGAAGCCCGCGTGTGCCAGCGGCAGCAGGCCCGCGAAGCCCAGCATGACGTTCAGGCCGTAGGCGACCATGGCCCAGATCATGATGTTGACGGCCACGTCCAGTACGTAACCGCTCGGCCGCAGGAACGGCACGAGGGCCGCCACCACGAACAGCGCGGCCCAGATCCACGCGCCGCGCTTCATGTGCCCTTCCGGAACAGGCCCTGCGGCCGGATGGCCAGCACCACGACCAGCATCGCGAAGCCGATCACGTCCGCGAAGTCCAGGTTGATGTAAAAGCCGCCGAACACCTCCGCGAGGGCCAGCAGAAAGGCGCCCACGATGGCGCCCGGCACGCTGCCCATGCCGCCCAGGATGATGATGGCGAACACCTTGAGGTTCATGACCTCGCCCATGCTGGGGGCCACCGAGTTGATCGGCGCGATGAGGGCCGCCGCGATGGCCGCCAGCCCGCCCGAGATCGCGAAGGTCAGCATGCCCACGCGGTTCGTGTTGATCCCGACCAGGCGCGCTCCCTCACGGTTCTGGCTCATGGCCTCGATGGTCGCGCCGGTCAGGGTGCGCTTGAGGAAGAAGTTCAGTCCCAGCATGGCGAGCACGCTCGCCGCGATCACGATCAGGCGCTGCCACGTGACGATCACGCCGCCGAGGGTCACGATGCCCGGAATGGGCTCCGGGATGCGCTTGAAGTCCGGCCCCCAGATGAGCTGCACGGCCGCCTCCAGGAAGAACAGCACCCCGATCGCCGCGATCATCGGATGGACATGCGGCGCGTTTCGCAGCGGGTAGAAGATCACCCGTTCGAGCAGCGCGGCCAGCAGCGCCACCCCCAGGCCCGCCAGCAGCAGCGCGGGCACGTAGCCCACGCCCAGCCGGTCGAGCGACGCGTACGCGAGGTACGCGCCCAGCATGTACAGGCCGCCGTGCGCGAAGTTCGGCACGCGCATCACGCCGTACACCAGCGTCAGGCCCAGCGCCACCAGGGCGTACACGCCGCTCAGCGCGAGCGCGTTGAAGAGTTGTTGCAGGAAGGTCGTCAAGGGAGGACTCCAGGGGTGGGCAGGTAGGACAACGCGCCCCGCATGGTGACGGGGCGCGGCAGGGCGCGCTTACTTGAAGGTCGTCGTCAGCCGCAGGCGGGTGTACTGGCCGCCCTTGACGCTCGCCACCACGAAGGCGGCGTCGGCATGGCCGCCGGCCGTCACGCCGTTGAGTTTGAACACGGTCTTGCTCTGCGGCAGGGCCTTGGCCGCCGCGTCGAGCTGCGCGCGGATCGCCGTGGGGTCGTCGGTCTTGCCCGCCAGTTCCATGGCCTTGGCGATCACGTTGATGCCCATGTAGTTCAGGGCGGCCTCACTGGTGGGGATCTTCTTGTACAGCTTCTGGTACTGGGCCACGAACAGCTGCGTCCCGGCGAATTCCTTGACGGGCAGCACGCCCACGCTGCCGTCCAGGTACGAGCGGGGCACGACCTGATCCATCTGCTCGAACTTCGCCTGATCCATCACGATGAAGCCGCCCTTGAACCCCTGTTCGCGCGCGGCCTTCACGACCAGCGCGGTCGGCTGGCTGGGGCCGCCGATGAACATCACGTCGGGCTTCTCGGCCAGCGCCTTGGTCACGGCGCTGCTGTAATCGACGGTGGTGTTGTAGTCCACGCCGTTGTTCCCGCCGACGGTGCCGCCCTGCTTGGTCCATTCGCCGCTGATCGCTTCCGTCCACTGCTTGCCGTAGGCGCTGGTGGTGCCGACCAGGGCCAGCTTCTTGCCGAAGGCCTTCATCTGCGTGGCCACGAAGGGTTGCAGGTAGTTGTCGTAGCGGGGCGGCAGCATGAAGGTCAGGGGGTTGTTCGACGCGAGGATCTTCGGCTCGCTGGAGTACGCCACCAGCAGGAACTTGGGATCGCCGGTCGTCATGGGCTGCACGGTCAGGATGCCCCCGGCGTGCGGCACCACGATGATGCTGATGCCCTGACTGGTCAGGCGCTTGACGTTGGTGGCCGTCTCGTTCGGCAGGTAGCGGTCGTCGAGGGCCACGAGCTTGAAGGTCACCTTCTCGCCCGCCACCTGAAGGCCGGTCTTGTTGATCTCGTTGATGGCCATGTCCAGGCCGCTCTGCACGTCCTTGCCGTAGAAGGCCGCCGCGCCCGACAGGGGGCCGGAGTAGCCGATGTTCACGACCTTGTCGGCCAGGGCAGAGGACACGCTCAGGAGGACCAGGGCAGACAGCAGGTGGAGTCGTTTCATAAGTGGCCTCCGGTGTCCAGGGCATCGGCACAGCCGAACGACTCCTTGGACGGGGTACAAGTTGTGGGTACTGCGCATGGTCGCATGGGCGTGAGGGGGTGTCAATCACCCGCCCAGGGCCCTAGGGTGTTCAGCCCGGCCTTGGCACCTTCCCCAGCACGGAAGCCGATCCGCCGTTCACCCACGCCCGGAAGCTGCCCGGATCGTGCAGGAAAAAGCCCCACATCCAGTGGGGCTGCCCGTCCGCCTTCACCCGGGCGGGGTGCATTGTTGGGGTGAACACAACTTATCAGGCGAATGTGAACTTGATGTCAGGCAGTGAACAGTTCGCGGCCGTCGCCGCCGGCGGATGTCACCACGTGTCGCCGCCACCCGGCGGCGGCCACGCGCCGATCATGCGGCGAAGCATGATCGCCTGCCCGACGTGTACGGCGTTGTGGAGGGCGTGCAGGCACAGTTCGTACCCCAGCGTGTCCCGCCCCCGTACGACGCGCGACAGGTCATCCTCGCGGGCCACGCGCCGCAGTTCGGTCAGTCCCTCCAGAAAACCCCGGAGCAGCTCATCCCACCCGTCCGGCGTGGTGGACGGCCAGCCGCCTTCGGCATGTTCGGGCACCACGCCGCGTTCGCCGTGGGCCAGGGCCAGGGTGTAGCGCTGCCAGAAGCGCAGGTGCCCGAGCAGATCGGCAATGGAATGCGGCGCGCCCTCCACGCGGCGGCAGGCGTCGTCCGGCCTCAGATCCAGGAACGCGCGGCTGGGCGGCACGAAGGCGCTGCCCTCGTCCAGCAGGGCTTCCAGGGCGTCGGACGGAGGGCCGAACCGCAGGGTGTCCGGGAAGGGAACGCTCATGGGCACATCGTAAGCACTTGCGTCGTGACAGAGGCGACGTCGTGGCCGGGCCACCCCGGCCCTTCGCCGCGCCTGTACACTCACGACCGTGTCGGGGTTCGCGGGGCCGCACGGATGCGGGCCGCTGGGGCCTCGACCACCCGTGCCCGGAGGGGCCGTAAGGGTGGAAGAGGGGTGGAGAGATGGATCAGAATAAGGGAAAAGCGCCCCGCAGCCGGGCGCGCATGCTGGAACTGGTGTTCCCGAAGGACACGAATTACCACGGCACGGCCTTCGGCGGCTGGGTGCTGTCGCTGATGGACAAGGCGGCCAGCGTCGCGGCCGTGCGGCATGCCAGCGGGAACGTGGTCACCGCGCGCATGGACGGCGTGGACTTCCACGTGCCGATCCGCGTGGGGGACGCCGTGGCCCTGGACGCGCAGGTGGTACGGGTGGGGCGCACCAGCATGACCATCCGCGTGGACGTGTACCGCGAGCACATGCCGACCGGGGATCAGGAACTCGCCACGACCGGCACCTTTGTGTTCGTCGCCCTGGACGAGCAGGGCAAGCCCCGGCCCGTGCCGCCCCTGCCGGACGGGCAGGACACCCGCAGCGCCGACCCGGATCCCGAGGCGCGCCCGTGAGCCTGCACCTGACCCTGGTGCGGCATGGAGCCACGGACTGGAACGGAGCGGGGCGCTGGCAGGGCTGGACGGATACGCCGCTGGGCGCGGTGGGCGAGGCACAGGCCCGGCGACTGGCGGCGCGGCTGGCGGGCCGAACCTACGACGCGGTGTACAGCAGCGATCTGGTGCGCGCCGCCCGGACGGCCGAGTTGGGCGTGCCGGGCGCGGCCATCCGCGTGGATGACCGCCTGCGGGAACTGCGCTTCGGCAAGTACGAGGGGGCCGGCACGGACGACGTCCTGCACGACCCGGACTACCACGACTGGCAGCGCGACCCCTGGAACCTCCCCGCGCCCGGCGGTGGCGAGAGTCTGGCTGGGGTCGCCGCCCGCCTGCACGCCTGGGCACAGGATCTGCCGGATGGCCGGGTGATCGCGTTCTCGCACGGGGCAGCCATCCGGGCGCTGCTGTGCGTGCTGTTCGACTGGCCAACCCTGCCGGTGCCCGGCTACGTGCTGCCGTTCCCGTACGTGCTGGCCCACACGGGCCTGACCCACCTGACCCGCACCGGGGGCCGCTGGACGCTCGTCACGTACAACGACCACGCCCACCTGGAGGAGTGACCGGGTACCGGACATACACCGTCAGATCCCGCGCACCGGACAGTCCTCGTCCGTGCGCGGGCTCCGGCCAGCCGGCTGGTCAGTCCTGACTGGTCACGTAGAGCAGGGCGCCGAACAGTGCGAGGTTCTTGAAGAACTGCACCTGCTGCTGCTGGCGCTCCTTGCCCTGCTTGTCCCAGAAGGGGTGGCCGATCACGGTCGTGGGGATCAGGCTGGTGGCCAGGGCCGTACCCATCACGCGCGGCAGGATGCCCACCGCCATCAGCGCGCCCGCCCCGAGCATCACGCCGGAATTGATCTTCACGGCCAGTTCCGGCTCCGGTACCTCGGCCCCACGCGCCGCCCGGACGATCGGTTCCGGTTCCTGTAGGTGCTCGATGCCCTGTTTGATGAACAAGCTCGACAGCAGTGCCCGCCCGATGAATCCCGTGATGCTCATGCCAGACCTCCTTGGAATGCCGTGAAGTGTAGCGCAGCGGCCCCACCCACTTGAACTGCTGGCCCGGAGCGGCCGTGGATCAGGAGATCCCCTGAATCACGGCCAGCTGCCGGGTCAGGTCGGCCATGATGTCCTGCACGGCCAGCGTGCCGGCCTCCAGCAGCCGCACATACTCGGCGTACGTGATCGGGCCGTCCTCCGCGCCCCCCTGCACCTCGATGATCAGGCCCGTGTCGGTGGCGACCACGTTCAGGTCGGCCCGCGCTACCTTGTCCTCGACGTAATCGAGATCCACGCGCAGCTCATCGCCGATCAAGCCGACGCTGATGGCGCCCACGTTGTGCACGATCGGCCAGTCGGTCAGTTTGCCCTGCTGCACCAGCCGGTCGCAGAAGTCGTGCAGCGCCGCATGCCCGGCCAGGATGCTCGCCACACGCGTGCCGCCGTCGGCGACCAGCACGTCGCAGTCGATGTAGATGGTCTGGTTGCGAAAGGGCCGCAGATCCATGCTCGACCGCAGTGCGCGGCCCAGCAGGCGCTGGATCTCATGGCGGCGGCCGTTCTGGAGGTTGCGCTCCCTGGCCTGCCGGTCCTCGGTGGCGCGGGGCAGCATGGCGTACTCGGCGGTCAGCCAGCCCTCCTTGCGGCCGCGCATGTGCGGCGCGGGCTTGTCCTCCAGGGTCACGGTCGCGAGGATCTCGGTGCGGCCCATGCACAGGTGTGCGCTGCCGGGCGCGTGCGGATTCACGCCGCGCTTGACGCTCATGGGGCGGGGCGTGAGGGAGTCCCGGCCCTCGCGGACGGGGTTCTTGCTGTTCGGTGTGGTCATGTGTGGATGGACTCGATTCTCAGCGGCTCCGGGGCCGCTGCGGTGAAGTGCTCCCCACTATGCCCGGTTTCGGCCGTCAGGGTGGTGATGACCGGCCGGACGGCCCCCACGTCCCCCGTCACGAGGTACGTGACCTGGCCCGGCGTCTGCCCGGCGCGCAGCAGGCCGCCCTGTTCCAGCACGTGGCGGGTGTGCCGCGCGACGCCCTCGCCGCTGTCCACCAGCGTGAAGGTGTCCCCGAACTCCGCGCGGATGGCGGGGGCCAGGAAGGGGTAGTGCGTGCAGCCCAGCACGAGCTGATCCACACCCGCGTCCTTCAGGGGCGTCAGCGTGGTCCGCAGTTCACGGCGTGTTTCCTCGCTGCCCGCCTGCCCGGCCTCGACCAGCGGCACGAGCCGGAGGTTCACCACGCCCTCCACGCTCACGCCCAGCGGCGCCGCATGGTCGCGGATCACGTCCCGCATCAGCTGGCCCTTCAGGGTCACGGGGGTCGCCAGCACCGCGATCTTCCCGCTGCGGGTGGCGAGCGCGGCGGGCTTCACGGCGGGCACCAGTCCGATCACCGGAAAGGGAAAGCGGGAGCGCACCCGCGACAGACTGAACGCCGCCGCCGTGTTGCACGCCACCACGACCGCCTTCACGCCGCGTGCCTGCAGGGCGGCCACGGCGCGTTCGGTCAGGTCGATCACGTCGTCCTCGCTGCGCTCGCCGTAGGGCACGTGCGCGGTGTCGCCCAGGTACAGGACATCCTCGAAGGGCAGCACCCGGCGCAGCTCGGCCAGGATGCTCAGGCCGCCCACGCCACTGTCGAACACACCCACCGGAGCCGAGGAAGACATCACGCGGATGATAGGCCCAGAACGAGAGGCCCAATGCCGCGCTACGGTGAACCCCACATGCCCGACACCGGTTTTCTCGGCCTCGATCCCTGGCGCTGGCTGCTGGCCGGACTGGCCGCCCTCCTGATCGGGTTCTCGAAGACCGGTCTGCCCGGCGCGGGCATCCTGGCCGTGCCCGTGATGGCCTGGGTGTTCGGCGCGCGCCTCTCGGTGGGCGCGACCCTGCCGCTGCTGCTGGTGGGCGACGTGTTCGCGGTGCTCGCCTACCGCGCCTACGCGGACTGGCCGCAGTTGCGCCGCCTGCTGCCCTGGGTGGGTCTGGGGCTGCTGGCCGGCACGCTGCTCCTGTGGGTGCTGGGCCGCGTGAACCTGAAGGCCGACCCGCTGGGGCCGGTGATCGGCGGGATCATCCTGGCGCTGCTGGGGCTGACCCTGCTGCAACGCACGGGCCGCCTGCGCTGGCAGCCGGGTTCCAGCCTGGGCACCGGGCTCATCGGCGTGCTGGGGGGATTGACCACCATGATCAGCAACGCGGCGGGGCCGGTCATGGGCATCTTCATGACCTCACTGGGCTACAGCAAGCAGCAGCTGATGGGCACGAACGCGTGGACGTTCTTCCTGTTCAACCTGAGCAAGATTCCGCTGCTGGCACTGCTCACCTGGGACAACGCCGCGCACCCGCTGGTGACGGCGGGCAGCCTGGAAGTGAACGTCCTGCTGGCCCCGTTGGTCGTGCTGGGCGCGTGGCTGGGCCGCGCGTTCCTGCCCCGCGTGCCCGAGGGAGCCTTCACCACGCTGCTGCTCGTGCTGGCGGGCGTGGCGGCCGTGAAACTGCTGCTCCCGACCTGAGCCTGCATAGGCCGGGCGTTAGCGTCCCGAGCCGCGCACCACCAGCTTGCCCCGGACATGCCCCGCCTCGCTCATGGCCTGCGCGTCCGGGAGCTGATCGAACGCGAAGGTGTGGTCAATGTGCGTGGTCAGTTTGCCCTGGGCGGCCAGATCGATGACCCGCTGCAGGGTATCGGCCTTCAGGCCACCGGGATCACCGCCGGACACCGGAATCCCCAGCGCGGGGGCGTCAAAGTCCGCGATGGTGATGATGCGGTCCGGGCCGCCCCGCAGCGCGATGGCGTCGTTCAGGAAGCCGTGCCCGGCGACATCGAACACCGCGTCCACGCCCTGTGGGGCCAGTGCCCGGATGCGGTCGAGGGCCCCCTCGCCGTAGGTCACGGGCTCGGCGCCCAGACTGCGGACATACTCCGCGTTCGCGGCGCTGGCGGTGCCGATGACCCTCGCTCCGTCCTGCACCAGCAGCTGCACCGCGATGGTGCCCACGCCACCGGCGGCGCCGTTCACCACGACCGTCTCACCGGACTGGATCTTCAGCGGGGCCAGGGCGCGCTGCGCGGTTTCGGCAGCGAGCGGCAGGGTAACCGCCTGCTCGAAGGTCAGCTGTGGCGGGATCCGGATCAGGGCGGCGGGCCGGGCCAGGGCAGCCTCGGCGTAGGCGCCGCTGTCGACGAAGCCGGCCACACGATCCCCCAACGCGAAGTCCGTGACCCCCTCGCCGACCTGATCGACGGTGCCCGCGACCTCACTGCCCAGGATCGCCGGGAAGGTGATGGGCATGAACTGTTGCATCCAGCCCAGGCGGATCTTGAATTCCAGCGGGTTGATCCCGATGGCCTCGATCCGGACGCGCACCTGACCGGGGCCGGCCTGTGGATTGGGGACATCCTGCACCGAGAAGTTCTCTGTGCCGCCGAAGCCGGTCAGAACCGTCGCTTTCATGGGGTCTCCTGCACTGCCGTGGGGAAGGCGGATGCTCAGGTCGAGTCGGCCTGCGCTGCCCGCAGTATGGGCCGGATGCCGGCCGAGGTGCCGGCGAGCGAAGGCTTGTTCCTCGAATCATATTCGTGTTAGAACAGAATCACGCCAAGCGATATCGCCAGATGACGAATGGAGGGCCATGATCGACGAGCTGAACCTGACGCTGCCAGACGGCCGCACCCTGCACGTGTACGACACCGGCCCCCGGGCCGCCTTCCCCGTGATCTGGCACCACGGCACCCCGAACATCGGCTCGCCGCCCGAACCCCTGTTCACCGCCGCCGCGCGGCTGGGCCTGCGCCTGATCGGCTACGACCGGCCTGGCTACGGCGGCAGTTCCCCTCGCAGGAACCGTTCCGTCGCCTCGGCCGCCGCCGATGTGGCCGCCCTGGCCGACACGCTGGAGCTGCACCACATTGCCGTGCTGGGCCACTCCGGCGGCGGCCCGCACGCCCTCTCCTGCGCCGCCCTGCTGCCAGAGCGGGTGGTCGCCGCCATCAGCGTGGCCGGGCTGGCGCCGTACGGCGCGGCCGACCTCGACTGGTACGCGGGCATGCACTCGCCCGCCGCCCTGGAAGCGGCCGCCGCCAGACGCGCCACCAAGGAGGCGTTCGAGGCGACGGAGCCGCCCTTCGACCCCGAGGTGTTCACCCCTGCCGACCACGCCGCCCTGAACGGTCCGTGGAGCTGGCTGAACAGCGTCGTCGGCCCCGCCCTGCAGGCTGGCCCCGCCCCGCTGATCGACGACGACCTCGCCTATGTCTGTCCATGGGGCTTCGACCCCCATGGCATCCGCGTGCCCACGCTGCTGCTCCACGGCCAGCTCGACCGCATGGTGCCCGCCACCCACAGCGAATGGCTCGCCCATGTCATCCCGAATTCCGACCTTCGACTCATGCCCGGCGACGGGCACATCTCCGTCCTGAATCACGCCGAAGCTGCGCTGGAGTGGCTGCGGAGTCAGCTCAACCACCCCACAGGAGACCGACCATGAGTGACATCCCGACCGCGTGGCCGCGTGGCCTCACCGCCATCACCCTGTTCACCGAGGATCTGCCCGCCACGAAAGCGTTCTACCAGGAGGTCTTCGGCCTGCCCGTGGTGCACGAGAACGCGGACTCGGCCGTGTTCCTGTTCGGGAACACCATGCTGAACCTCCTGACCATCGCCAACGCGCCGGAACTGGTCGAGCCGGCGGCCGTCGCCCCCCAGGATGCCGGAGCCCGCGCGGTCTTCACCCTGACCGTGGACGACGTCGACGCGATGTGCGCCGAACTCGCGGCGCGCGGCGTCACCTTCATCAACGGCCCGATGGATCGCCCCTGGGGCATCCGCACCGCCAGCTTCCGCGACCCGAGCGGCCAGATCTGGGAGATCGCCAAGTAGAGCGGTAAGACCGGAAGACACAGAGTTCACGCCTGTCGGCTGGTTTGCCGACAGGGCGCTGCTTTGCCATCTCTCCAGTTTCGCTGCCACTCGGCTGGCTGACCGTCAAGGGTTTGCCGGAACTTGGGGTCAGGTGTTCACGACCCCCACGCCCGAAACCGCAATGTCCCTGGGGACAACTCTCAGTGACCGCACATGCCTGCTCCTTAGCCTCGGTCAGAACGACATCGAACGAAAACACTCACCTGGAGGCAGGAATGACCATCAGCAGATGGATGTTGAGCAGTGCGATCGTCAGTCTGACGGGAGTGGCCGGAGCGCAGGCAGCGTGTGTCAAAGCGCCGACCTACGCTTACAACGGCCTGGTGAAGATTGAGTACCCGAGCAGCAACGGAGGCGCTCAGGTGCAGCGGGCCTGTGACGTGGGCGCGCAGCAGCTGGCGGCGGACGTGATGGCGACGGGCAAGGCCAACGGCGTTCCCGTACGCTGGGTCGAGGTGTACGGCGTGCGCCGCTGGGGCTCGGTGTTCCACGATCTGATCTACAAGACGCGCGCCCAGGGCTACCAGCAGGTGGCGTTCAGCAAGTACAACGCCCTGCCCCGCACCCGCATGAGCAACAAGGAAGAACTCGTGTACGCGAACGGATCGGGCAAGTATGTCGCCATGTTCTCGTACACCGAGGGCACCAGCACCGCCAACACCGCCGACGTGTTCGTGCTGTACGGCAACTGAACAACGGCCACTCTGCGTGTGATGTTCCAGCGAGCTTCGACGCTGAGCACCGACTTCGACCCACCGACAGTACTACCGGGCAGGGAATGTCACCCATCGCCCCCGCTGGCCGTTACCGGCGCTTCAGTAGGATTCATGTGGAGAATCGAGCGCGGCCCTCAACTGAGGGCCGCGCTCAATGCTTCCTTAGGAATGTCCGCCTGTGTTTACGGCTCACACGGGTAACCGACGGTCTTCAGTTCAGCGCTTCCCGAATAGTGTCTCCCAGGGCCTTGATCCCCTTTTCAATCTGATCGGGCGTGGCGGTGCAGTAGCTCAGGCGCATGGTGTTCTCGCCGCCGCCCAGGGCGTAGAAGGGACTGCCGGGCACGTACGCGACCTTGCGTTCGACCGCACGCGGCAGCATGGCCTGGGTGTCGATCCCCTCCGGCAGCGTGACCCACAGGAACATGCCGCCCTCCGGCACCGTGTGCTGGGTATCGCCGGGGAAATCGGTGGCGATGCGGGCCATCATGTGCTGGGCGCGCTCGCCGTAGGCCTTCTTCACGGTCTCGATCTGAGCGGGCAGGATGGGCAGCAGTTCGGTCACGATCATCTGGTTCAGCGTGGGCGTGTGCAGATCCGCGCCCTGCTTGGCCATGATCAGCTTCTGGATGATCGGGCGGGCCGCCTGCACCCACGCGTCGCGCAGGCCGGGCACCAGGGTCTTGGAGAAGGAACTGCTGTAGATGATGTGGTTCTGGTCGACGCTTCCCGCAAGTTCCAGGCCCAGCGAGTACAGGCTGGGCAGCGCCTCGCCGGTGAAGCGCAGCGCGCCGTAGGGATCGTCCTCAATGACCAGGACGCCGTGCTGCGCGGTGAGTTCCACGAGTCGCTTGCGGCGTTCCAGATTCAGGGTGCGGCCGGTCGGGTTCTGGAAGTTCGGCACGGCGTACAGGAGCTTGGCCCGCGTGGTCTTCAGAATGTCTTCCAGGGCGTCCACGTCGATGCCGCCCTCGTCGGTGGGCAGCTGCACGTAGTTCGGCAGGTACGGCTGGAAGGACTGGAGCGCGCCCAGGTACGTGGGGGCTTCCACCAGCACCGTGTCGCCCTCGGAGATCAGGATCTTGCCGAGCAGGTCCAGGCCCTGCTGGCTGCCGGTCAGGATCTGCACGTTCTGCGCGGGAATACCGGCCTGCTGCCCGATCCACTCGCGCAGCGGCGGGTGGCCCTCGGTCGTGGAGTACTGCAGTGCGGCCGGACCGTACCTGTCCAGCGCGGCGGTCGTGGCGGCGCGCACGGCATCCAGCGGGAACAGTTCCGGGGCGGGCAGGCCCCCGGCGAAGCTGATCACGTCCGGCTGCTGGGTGACCTTCAGGATCTCGCGAATGGCGCTGGCCGTCATGCCGCGCACGCGCGTGGCGAAGGCCGCCTGGAAGTTGAAGGAGGTCGCGTTGGTCATGCCCGCCATGCTACGCCGCGTGCCCGGCTGGCATCAGACTGGACGTGCCTTGTTGGCCGGTTCGGGTGGACGCGTAAACTGGGAACGCTCAAGGAGGCAACACATGCTCGTCACTGGTAACGACATCCTGGTTCCCGCCCGCGCCGGCAAGTACGGTGTCGGCTCGTTCAACACCAACAACATGGAGATCACGCAGGCGATCATCCACACCGCCGAGAAACTCCGCAGCCCCGTGATGGTGCAGATGTCCGAGGGCGCCATCAAGTACGGCGGGCAGGATCTGGCGAACATCGTGATCGACCTCGCCAAGCGGGCCACGGTGCCCGTCGCGCTGCACCTCGACCACGGCAGCAGTTACGCCTCGGCGCTGAATGCCATCAAGATGGGCTTCACCAGCATCATGATCGACGCGTCGCACCACAACTTCGAGGAGAACGTCCACGAGACCCGGCGTGTCGTGGAGGCCGCGCACGCCATGGGCATCAGCGTGGAGGCGGAACTCGGGCGTCTGGGCGGCATCGAGGAGCACATCGTCGTGGACGAGAAGGACGCCTTCCTGACCGATCCCGACGAAGCCGTGCAGTTCGTCGAGCAGACCGGCACCGATTACCTGGCCATCGCCATCGGCACCAGCCACGGGGCCTTCAAGGGCAAGGGCCGACCGTACATCGACCAGGCGCGCATCACGAAGATCGGCGAGATGCTCAGCATTCCGCTCGTGGCGCATGGTTCCAGCGGCGTGCCCCAGGAGATCGTGGAACGCTTCCGCAAGGCCGGCGGCGAGATCGGCGAGGCGGCCGGCATTGCCGACGACGATCTGCGCGAGGCGTGCCAGCACGGCATCGCCAAGGTGAACGTGGACACGGATCTGCGGCTGGCGAGCACGGTGGGGATCCGCGAGGCCCTGGCGGCGAATGCCAAGGAATTCGACCCGCGCAAGATCTTCGGCCCGGCCCGCGACGTGATGGCCCAGGTGATCGAGCACAAGATGCGCGTGCTGGGCAGCGTCGGCAAGGCCTGAGCTGACCGCATGGCGGGGGGAGAAGATGCCCCCGAAGTCCCCTCCCAGGGGGCATCCAACTCGCTGAGAATTCTCACCCGGCCGCCTTATGCTCGCTGTTGCATGAGGGCGGCCTTTTTCCTGTATCCACTGCTGCTGAGCGGGCTGAGTTCGGCCGCGCAGGGCGATCTGCTGCCGCCCAGCCTGGGCAGCGGCTGGCAGGCCCGGCTGTCGTCCATGCTGCCCGCCCCCGGACAGACGGTCGATGTGATGCAGCGCAAGGCTGGGATCTCCGTGGTGGATCTGCAGGTCAGGGTCGCGCAGGCGCAGGGCAGCCCCGAGGCCCTGAACAAGGTACTGTCGGATGTGCAGAGCGGCATCAAGCCCACCTACGATCCCCGCCTCGGCTTCTCCAAGGACGAGTTCGCGCGCTATCTGGTGTTCGAGACGACCCTGGCGAAAAGTGGCAAGAGCCTGCACCTGCCGGTCACCCGCGATGCGGGCCGGGTGTCCTTCGGCGATGCCGATGGTCTCAAGGGGGTGCTCAAGGGCGTGTACATCGACCTGAAGACCGGCGAGATGCACGGCCCGGAAGGCTACTCGGCGCGGCCCGTGAACGTGGCCCCCACCCTCGACCAGGACAGCGGTCTGAAGGTCATCACCGGATTCCTGTGGAAGGTCATCGGGAACGATGCGCGTGCCGGGAACGGCGTGCGCGGCACCCTGAACCTGCTGCAGCTTGACGACGGGCAGATCATCCTGAGTTACAAGCGCACCAGCATGATCAAGAACGTCCTGAACCAGGGCGAGGTCATCCTCAGCTACACCCGCTGATTCCCTCGCTGTCGAGCAGGAAGCCTGCCCTCCGGTGGGTCTTAGCGCCCGGACGGCTGAAGTGACGGCACACCCCCCATCAGTCTGATGACCCCCTGACCTCAGCTCAAGGGTTCCTCACGTGACATTCAGGGCGGGTCACGCGCCGCCCGCTACGCTGGCGTTCATGAGAATCCCAGCTACACGAAGGCACGTCTTCCGACCTGGAGCGTTGCTGCTCGGTGCCGCCCTCCTGACGGCCAGCGTCTCCACGGCGGGCGCGGCCGGTCTGTCACCCACCCTGCTGGAACGCGCCAAGAAGGGCGACCAGACACAGGTCGGCGTGATCGTGCGCTTCGCTTTCGGCAACGACGAACGCGGCCGCGCCCAGCTCAAGAACCTGCGCGGGCAGCTCGTGAGCCGCCTGAACCAGTTCGGGGCGGCAGCGGGCTTTATCAACCAGGCCATCAAGTCCGGCAAGGCCACGCAGCTGTGGCTCGACCAGAGCATCTACCTGCCACTGACGCCCGTGCAGGCCCGCGCTCTGGCCGCGCTGCCCTTCGTGACGGACGTATTCGAGAACTTCAAGGTGCAGATTCCTGCCCCACAGCGGGCCAAGGCGCTGAGCGCCTCGGCGGCGGCGGCCGGGGAACCGTGGCACCTCGCGAAGATCGGCGCGCCGCAGGCGTGGGCGGCCGGATTCAAGGGCCAGGGTGTCCGGATCGGGCACCTGGACTCCGGGATCGACGCCAGCCACTCGCAGCTGGCCGGAAAACTGCTGTCCTTCGCGGAATTCAACGAATCCGGCGACCGCGTGAACAGCCAGCCGCACGACACGACCGAGCACGGCACGCACACGGCCGGCCTGCTGGTCGGGAACACCGTGGGCGTCGCCCCGGACGCGAAGATCATCAGCGCCCTGGTGCTGCCGAACAACGAGGGCACCTTTGCGCAGGTGATCGCCGGCATGCAGTATGTGATCGACCCGGACAACAACGCCGACACGAACGACGGCGCGAACGTCGTGAACATGAGCCTCGGCATTCCCGGCACCTACGACGAATTCATCGTGCCCGTGCAGAACATGCTCAAGGCCGGGATCGTGCCCGTCTTCGCCATCGGGAACTTCGGCCCGGCGGGCGGCACGACCGGCAGCCCAGGGAACCTTCCCGACGCCATCGGCGTGGGCGCCGTGGATCAGAACGGGCAGGTCGCCAGCTTCAGCTCGCGCGGCCCGGTCACGTGGAACAGCGGCATCAAGGGCACCTTCATCAAGCCGGACATCGCCGCGCCCGGCGTGGACATCACCAGTTCCTTCCCCGGCAACAAGTACGGCGCGCTCAGCGGTTCCTCGCAGGCCAGCCCGATCACGGCGGGCGCCGTGGCGGTCATGCTCTCGGCCAAGCCCGGCACGTCCGTGGAGGCCATCAAGAACGCGCTGTACTCCAGCGCCAGCAACGCGGGCAGCAAGAACAACAACGTCGGCTACGGCCTGATCAGTCTGCCAGGCGCGCTCGGCAAGCTGGGCGTGAACGTCAGCGCGCCCGCGCCCGCCCCGGCTCCGGCTCCGGCGCCCGCCCCCGCCCCGGCTCCGGCTCCGGCGCCCGCCCCCGCCCCGGCTCCTGCGCCCAAGCCCACCCCGACGCCCGCCCCCACCCCGACCCCTGCGCCTACTCCCGCCCCCACGCCAGCACCGACTCCAGCGCCGTCCAAGCAGCCAACCGGCCCCGCCGGCTATGACCTGTGCGCGGTCGAGGGGCAGCAGTGCAAGTTCAGCGGGCAGCGTCAGGCCGCGTTCGGCACCGAGGGCAAGTACCTGACCGGCACGGCCACGGACGGCTTCAACTGCAGCGTCTCGGCCTGGGGCAGCGACCCAGCCCCCGGCCTGACCAAGGGCTGCTTCATCAAGCCTGCGAGCGGCCAGCCCGCCCCCGCCCCAGCGCCTGCTCCGACCCCCGCCCCCACTCCGGCCCCCACGCCCGCACCGTCGAAACAGCCCACCGGCCCGGCCGGCTATGACCTCTGCGCCCTGGACGGCCAGACCTGCAAATTCAGCGGCCAGCGCCAAGCGGCCTTCGGCACCGACGGCAAGTACCTGACGGGCACCGGCACCGACGGCTTTGCGTGCAGCGTCGCCGCGTGGGGCCGTGACCCGGCGCCCGGTCTCGCCAAGGGCTGCTTCATCAAGCCCGTCAGCGGTCAGCCCGCGCCAGCCCCGGCCCCTGCTCCTGCGCCAGTTCCCGCTCCCGGCGGCACCACGGGCGGCAAACCCACCGTCCTCCTGATTGACGACGACATGGGCCAGGGTGCCGACGTGACGAACGCCCTGCGGGACGCCATCAAGGCGAACGCGGCCAGCGGTGGGGCCTTCGTGTTCAACACCCAGACCCAGGGCGCGGTGCCCCTGAGCGAACTCCAGCGGGCCGACATCGTCATCTGGGCGACCGGGGAGGCCTACCAGAACACCATCACGCCCGCTGACCAGAACACGCTGCGCCAGTACCTCGCCCGTGGCGGACGCCTGATCGTGACCGGGCAGGACATCGGCTACGACATCGGCACCAGCGACTTCTACCGCGGCACCCTGAAGACCACCCTGCTGGCCGATTCCAGCGGCATCGCGAAGTTCGTGACGCGTGGCATGCTGGGCAGCGCCTCGTACACCCTGAACGCGGGCGGCAGCGCCATGGATCAGTACTACCCGGACGTGATCGCGGATCTGAATGGCAGTTACGTGGCCGCGTCGTACGGCAGCGCGAACGCCACCGCGCAGAGCGTGAAGGCGCAGAGCATCCGCCAGGATGGCAACGGCGCCCGCGCGAACGCCAAGGCCCAGGCCCAGCGCATCAGCGCGCAGGAAGCCCGCGACAACGCCGGCGCGATCGTCGTGAACGATGCGGGCAGCTACCGCACCATCACCATGGGCTTCGGCCTGGAAGGGCTCGCGCCCGCCCAGCAGTCCAGCCTGCTCAAGGTCGCCTTCAACTGGCTGATGAAGTAAGGGCGCCTTGGAAAGCGGGGGAGGGCCCATCCGGGTTCCTCCCCCGCTTCGCGCTTTCCCAGGCTGCCTTGACCGTCCTGCCATCCGCCGGTGCGTCCACCTGGTCAGACTGCGGCACATGACGAAGCTCTCGGACATCATGACCATGCAGCTCACGACCACCGACGCCGGAGCGACCCTCAAGGAAGTGGCCACGCTGATGGCCCAGGAGGACATCGGCAGCGTCCTGATCATGGACGGCGACGACCTGCGCGGCATCATCACGGATCGGGACATCGTCGTGCGCGCCGTGGCCTTCGGGCACGACTTCGGCACGCCCGTGACCGACTACACGACGGAGGGCGTGTACAGCATGGACGCCGACACGGACGTGCAGGACGCCGCGCGCGAGATGGCGGGCCGTCAGATCAAGCGCCTGCCCGTCACGCGGGGCGGTAAGGTCGTGGGGATCGTGAGCCTCGCTGATCTGGCCAACCTGGAAGGCAGCACCGCCGACAAGACCGCGCTGGAAGGCATCAGCAAACCGACCTGAACAGGATAGAAAAGACCGCCCTAGCGTAATGCTAGGGCGGTCTTTCGGATGCTCTTCGTCAGTGCGCCAGTTCCCGCAACTGCTGGTACAGCTCCTTTTCCCGGTCGCTGAGGGTTTTGGGCACCGTCACGTTCAGGCGCACGTACAGGTCGCCGCGCGAGCCGTCCTTCCTCGGCCAGCCCTGCCCGCGCAGCCGCATGCGCCGCCCGCCACTGCTGCCCGCCGGGACGCTCAGGTGCCCCGCGCCGCCGCTGATGGTCTGCACCTTCACGTCCCCGCCCAGCGCCGCCACGGGCGCCGGCACGTCCACGCTGGTGGTCAGGTGGTCGCCGTCCAGCTCGAAGCGGGCGTCCTCCAGCACGCGGATGGTCAGCAGGACGTCCCCGCCGCCGGGTCCCTGCCCGGCCAGCCGCAGCCGCGCGCCGTCACGGGTGCCCGCCGGGACGCGCAGGCTGAGCCTCTTGCCGTCCACGTTGATGACCTCGTCACTGCCCGCGAAGGCTTCCTCCAGCGTGACCTGCAATTCGCCCTCCACGTTCTGCACGAACCGCCTCCCGCCGCCCAGCCCACCGCCGCCCAGCAGGTCTTCGAGGTTCACCTGCTGACCCGCCGGGTTCCGGAACCCACCGCCCGCGCCGCGCCCGCCCATGCCGAACAGGCCCTGGAAGAAGTCGCTGAACTGGCTGGGATCGAAGCCCGAGAAATCCCCGCCCTGGAAACCGCCGCCTGCGCCCGCGCCGCCACCGTACCCAGGGGGCACCTGCCCGGTATGTCCGAACTGGTCGTACACCTTGCGTTTTTCCGGATCGCTCAGCGCGGCGTAGGCCTCACCGATCTCCTTGAAGCGCTCGGCGGACTTCTCGTCTCCGGCGTTCTTGTCCGGGTGGTACTGCTTGGCCAGCTTACGGTACGCCGACTTGATATCCGCCTCGGACGCGCTGCGGGCCACGCCCAGGACGTCGTAGTAATCCTTGTAGGCCATGTGGTTCCTCCTTCCTGCGGGTCCGTCCGTGGTCAGGCGACAGGCGGGTGCAGCTTGTTCACGAACGCTCTGAGCCCGTATGCCTGCGCGATACCCAGCGCCGTGTTGCCGCGCGCGTCGGCCCGTGAAGGCTCGGCGCCGTGCGTCAACAGTAGGTCGAGCACGTCCGTGCGGGGCGCGCGGCGCTTGTCCCGGTAGGCCTGCCCTTCCACGTCCACCGTGTGCAGCAGCGGCAGCCAGAAGCGTGGGTCGTTCGCGTCCGCGCCCCGGCTCAGCACTTCGCGGATCAGGGCGGGCGGCGCGTCCCGGTCGATGGCGAGGTTCAGCAGCGGCAGCGGCGCGTGATCCGGCCAGAACGCCACGTCCTCGATCCTCTCCAGCAGCGGCAGCAGCACCTTGACCAGGGTGTCGCCGGTCGGTGGCAGGTGCCGCAGCGCCCACCCCAGCGCGCCATGCACGCGGTTCTGGCTCATGGTGCCCGAGCCGAGCATGCGGGCAAACTCCTCCAGCTCCCCATGCTTCAGCGCCAGCGTCAGCGGGTTGCCGTCCTCCCGCCGTGCGAGCCGCCGGTACTCCTCCTCGACCTGTTCCCGCGCCCACGGCGTCTTGCGCAGGAACTTGAGGCTGCTCGTTACGCTCGGATCACTCTGGAAGCAGCGCACGGGGATGCGGCGGGCCAGTTCCCCCCAGCCGTACTCGGCGTGCAATTTCTCCACGATGGAGTGGAGGGTCACACCGTGCAGAAGGTCGCGGCCCGCCGTCATGGCCTCAGCCCTTCTTGCTCACGACCACGCGGGCCGGGCGCACCAGGCGGTCTCCCATGCGGAAGCCCAGCTGGTACACCTGCACGATCACGTCGTCCTCGTCGCCCGGTACGGCCTGCAACGCCTCGTGCCACTGCGGGTCGAAGTGCTCGCCCACCTTCCCGGTCGCCTCCAGGCCCAGGCCGGAGAACACGCCCAGCACCTTGCCCTGCACGGCCTGCATGCCCGGCACCAGCTTCGCTGGGTCGTCGCTGACCATGCTCAGGGCGCGGTCGATGTCGTCGTACACCGGCATCAGCGCCTCGGCAGCCTTGCTGATGCCCTGACCCTGCGCGGACGCCACGTCCTGCTGCGTGCGCGTGCGGTAACTCTCGAAGTCGGTGGCCAGCCGGCTCAGTCTCAGGCGCAGGTCGTTGTTCTCCTGCTCCAGCTCGTCGGCCTTCTGGAGCTTCGCCATCATCTCCTGCACCTGCCCGAACATGTTCTCGTCCATGCCGGGGAAGGCCGTGTCCACGTCCTCCTCCAGGTTGTCCGTCTCGGTGTCCGGCACGTCCAGGGTCTGCGCCTCGGCGTCGATGGTCTTCAGGTCGGTGTCGGTGGGGTCGGTGGGCACCCCGTGTTTGGTGTGGTCATCAGTCATGGGTTTACCTCGGCGTCGGAACATTGCGCTCAGCATAGGCGGCGGGCGGCGTTCCCGGCAGAAAACGGGAGAGGGGGCGCGCGGCCGTCCTCTCCCTGGGAATGTCACTGGCTGGTGTGGAGGACGTTACTCGGCGGGTTTGAAGTCCGCGTCGATCACGTCGTCGTCGGCCTTGGGCGGAGCCTGCTGGCCACCGTCGGGCTGGGCGCCCTGCTGCGCGGCGGTCATGAAGGTGCGGAGTTCCTCTTCCAGCTTCTTCTGCGCACTCTCGATCCTGGCATCGTCGTCGAGGCGCACGGCTTCCTCGGCCTCGTCGGCAGCGGCCTTGAGGCTGTCCTTGGCGCTCTGGGCGGCCCCTTCGTTCTCCTCGATCTGCCCGAGGGCCTGGACGCGCAGCGAGTCGAGGTTGTTGCGCTTCTCGACCTTCTCGCGGCGCTTCTTGTCGGCGTCGGCGTTCTGCTCGGCTTCCTTCACCATGCGCTCGACGTCACCCTTGTCGAGGGTGGTGGTGTTCTCGATGCGGATGCTGGATTCCTTGCCGCTGGTCTTTTCCTTGGCGGTCACGTGCAGGATGCCGTTCGCGTCGATGTCGAAGGTCACTTCGATCTGGGCCTGACCGGCGCGCATGGGGGGAATCCCCTCCAGCTTGAAGCGGCCCAGGCTCTTGTTGTCGGCGGCCATGGGGCGCTCGCCCTGCAACACCACGATTTCCACGCCCGGCTGGTTGTTCTCGGCGGTGGTGTAAATCTCGGTCTTCTTGGCGGGCACGGTGGTGTTGCGGGTGATCATGGGGGCGATCATGCCGCCCTTGACCTCCACGCCCAGCGTGAGCGGCGTGACGTCCACCAGCACGATGTCGCCCAGCGCCGAGTCACCCTGGATGATGCCGGCCTGCACGGCCGCGCCCAGCGCCACCGCTTCGTCAGGGTTCACGGACTCGTTGGGCGTCTTGCCGACGATCTCCTGCACGATGCGCTTCACGGCCGGAATCCGGGTGGAACCGCCGACCAGGATCACTTCGTCGATCTTGCTGGCGTCCAGTTTCGCGTCGCTGAGGGCCTGTTCGACGGGCTTGCGCACGCGGCGCAGCAGGTCTCCGGTCAGTTCCTCGAACTTCGCGCGTGTCAGGGTGCGCTCCAGGTGCATGGGAGTGCGCGTTTCCGGGTCGAAGGTGATGAACGGCAGCGAGATGCTGGTCTCGGTCGCGTTGGACAGCTCGATCTTGGCCTTCTCGGCCGCTTCGATCAGGCGCTGGAGGGCCTGCTTGTCCTTGCGGAGGTCGAACTTGTGGTCCTTCTCGAACTCGCCCGCGAGCCAGTCCACGATGCGGTGGTCGAAGTCCGCGCCGCCCAGGTGCGTGTCACCGGCGGTGGATTTCACCTCGAACACGCCGTCGCCCAGTTCCAGGATGGTCACGTCGAAGGTGCCGCCCCCCAGGTCGAAGACCAGCACGGTCTCGTTGCCCTTGCGTTCCAGGCCGTAGGCCAGCGCGGCGGCGGTGGGTTCGTTGATGACGCGCAGGACGTTCAGGCCTGCAATCTCGCCGGCCTGCTTGGTCGCTTCACGCTGGCTGTTGTCGAAGTATGCGGGCACGGTGATCACAGCGTCGGTGATCTTCTGGCCCAGTTTGTTGCTGGCGTCCGTGACCAGCTTGCGCAGCACCTCGGCGCTGACCTGCTCGGGCGCGAGGTCCTTGCCGTCCACGGTGATGCGCACGGATCCACCGGGGCCTTCCTTGACGGTGAAGGGGCTGCGCGCGGCTTCTTCCTTGACCTCGTCCCAGCGGCGGCCGATGAAGCGCTTGACCTCGAACAGGGTGGCGGCGGGGTTCAGGGCAGCCTGACGGCGGGCGATCTGCCCGACAAGGCGTTCGTCACCCTTGTAGGCGACGACCGAGGGTGTGGTGCGCGCGCCCTCGGCGTTGACGATGACTTCGGGGCGACCGCCTTCCATAACGGCGATCACGGAGTTGGTGGTACCAAGATCGATTCCGACAGCTTTGGCCATGGGTTGACTCCTTACAGGGTAAGATTCTGCCGCCTTTCGGGCAGCAGTTCTGAACTCCGCACATCATAGGGCTACAGTTCTTGGGAGTCAATAGACTTGAGTGCATTACGCTCAAGTCTGGCGCAAGGGTCAACGGACGGTGAATCCCCGAGAAAGCTTGGACGTTCTGGCGGCTCGCGGCCGTTCAGTCGGACAGCGCCGCCGCCAGCGCCCGCAGGTTCGCCGGCCGGAACCCGTGCGTAACCACGGCCGGGAGCGGCACGGCCTGCACCGCGTCCGGCGACCACAGCGCCACATGCAGGGCCTGGCGGGCCTCCAGCGCCAGCGCTTCGGCCAGGGTTCGCGTGCTCTGGGGCACCCCCCAGCGGCCCGTCGTCGCCAGGAGAACCGGGACATCCGGGTGTGCGTTCAATGCGGTCTGAGCCACTGCCAGGTCATCCGACGCTGCGAAGGCGAGTCTGGGAAACACCTCGCGCAGGGCCTCGGCCAGCGCCTCGCCGCTCAGACTATTGCCATATGGGCCGCCCACGTCCGGCTGCGCGGGAGCCAGCAGCAGGACAGGCCGGGTGGGGTCGAGGTGAACGCGCCCGCCGTGCCACGTGAGCATCCGCTGCGCCCACTGGTCAATGGCCTGTCCATCGTCGGTTCTCTGTCCAGCCGTGTATGGACGCGGCGTGCCGGGGAACCGGGCCAGCGCCCGATCGAGCCTCGCGGCGGCCTCGGCCACGCGCGATTCCGTCAGTGTGCCGTTCCGCAATGCCTCGTGCAGCGCCCGCGCGTGGACGTCGTGCAAGTTGGCGTCCCCGTGCCCGCACACCAGCACGGCGTCCGCCCCGGCGATCAGGGCGAGGCCCGCGCCCTGGCCGTCGGGGTAGCGGTCGGCCACGGCCTTCATGTCCATGGCGTCGGTCACGATCACGCCGTCGAACCCCCACTCCCGGCGCAACAGCCCCGTCAGCAGGGCGGGGGAGAGGGTCGCGGGACGGTCGGCGTCCAGCGCCGGGTACAGGATGTGCGCGGTCATGATGCTGCCCAGCCCGGCCTGCACGGCCGCGCGGAACGGCACCCACTCGACGGCCTCCAGCGCCGCGCGGGACTTGTCCACGACCGGCAGCGCCAGGTGGCTGTCCACGCGCGTATCCCCGTGGCCGGGGAAGTGCTTCACGGCGCTCAGCACGCCCGAGTCCTCGCTGCCGCGTGCCCACGCGACGCCCAGGGCCGCCACGCGCGCCGGATCGGCGCCGAACGACCGCTCCCCGATGACCGGGTTCAGCGGATCGACGTTCACGTCCACGCTGGGGGCGTAATTCCAGTTGATCCCCAGCTCCAGCAGGCCGCGCGCCGCGATCTGCCCGGCCCGGTACGCCGCCTCCGGGTCGTCGAGTACCCCCAGGCCCTGCGGCGTGGGGGGCTGCGGCACGTCCAGCCGCCGCAACACCGCGCCGCCCTCCTGATCCGTGGCGATCAGCACATCCCGGCCCAGGGCGTCGCGGAGGTCCGCCACGAGGCGCGCGGTGCGCTCCGGGGTGGTGATGTTGCGCGCGAACAGACACACGCCGCCCACCGGATGGTTCCGCAGCCAGCGGGCCTCGGTGGGGGACAGGTCAGGCCCGGCGAGGTCGATGATCAGGGTGCGTTCCGGTTTCATGTCCGGCATCATCGCGTCCTCGTGACCTTCGACAATCTGGGCGGCGCATCCGGATTCTGGCCGCGTGCAGTGGCCGCGTGGGCGATCAGCAACTGGGCAGCCAGCGCCGAGGTCGCCGGGTCGGTCAGCGCGTGTCCGGTGGGCGGCGTGGGCACCACGGCATCCATGCCGTGCAGGGGCGCGCCGATGGACAGCACCTGGGCCCCGTACCCGTGCAGGTCTTCGTACGTCGCGGCGGTCAGGGGAGCGGTGGCGTCGCGCGCCTGGAAGCACACGGCCAGGGTGCCCGGCTCGGCCAGCCGCGCGGGGCCATGGGCGAACTCGGCCGTCGAGAACGCGAGCGCGCCCACACCCGCCGTCTCCTGCAGTTTCAGGGCCGCCTCGGCGGCCACGCCCCCGTGCAGGCCACGCCCCAGCACCAGCGGGCGGTCGTTCGCGGCCAGGGTCAGGGCCGCCGACCTCGCCAGCGCTTCGCCGTGGATGACCTCACGCAGGGCGTCCGGCAGGCGGGCCAAGGCACCGGCCAGCGCGGAGTCCGGGCGCAGGGCGTGCAGCAGCCGCGCCCCCAGCGTCAGGGCCGCCAGGTAGGACTTCGTGGCGGCCACGGCGCGTTCCTCGCCGGCGTGCAGGGGCAGCGCCAGATCGGCCACGCGCGCCAGGGGGCTGCCTTCCACGTTCACCAGGGCGACCGTCAGCGCTCCACCCTGGCGCGCCCGCCGCAGGCTCTCCACCAGATCCGGACTGCCGCCCGACTGGCTTACCGCGAGCACCAGCGCGCCCCGGTACTCCACGTCCGCGCCGTATACGCCCGCCACACTGGGGGCGGCGCTCACCACGGGCAGGCGCAAGTGCGTCTCCAGGCCGTAACGCAGGGTGGTCGCCGCGTGATCTGAGGAGCCGCGCGCCAGCGTGACCACGAAGGATGGCGCGAAGGCCAGGATGGCCCGCGCGACGTCCTCGACCTGCGAGCGGTCGGCCGCCTGCCGTTCCACGACCTCGGGAGCTTCCCGCGCTTCCACCAGCATCAGCGGTTCCGCGTTCACTTCACCGCTCCTTCCAGGCCGCGCAGGAACAGCCGCTGCGCCAGCAGGAACACGATCAGTACCGGCAGCATCATGAACAACGACCCGGCGGCGATGTTGAAGGGATCGTAGTTGAACTGCCCCTTGAGCTTCAGCACGGCCACGCTCAGCGGGACTTTCTCCGGCGCGCCCGACAGCACGACCATGGGCCAGAAGTACGCGTTCCAGGTGGTGACCAGCGTGAAGATCCCCAGCGCCGCGAGGCTCGGGCGGGTCAGGGGCAGCATGATGCGCGTCAGGATCAGCAGCTCGCTGGCTCCGTCCAGCCGGGCGGCTTCCAGCAGCGCCGAGGGGATCGACAGGAACGCCTGCCGCATCAGGAAGATCCCGAAGGCCCCGGCGATCGTCGGGATGACCACGCCCAGGTGCGTGCCGAGCAGGTGCAGGTTCTTCAGCGTCAGCGTGTTCACGATGAAGTTGGTTTCGCTGGGCAGCACCAGGGTCGCCACGATGGCCGAGAAGATCAGGTTGCGGCCTGGAAAGCGGAAACGGGCCAGCGGGTATGCCGCGAGCGCCGACACGACCAGCGTCCCGATCACCGTCATGACCGTGATGGACACCGAGTTCCACAGGTACGCGCCCAGGTGGAATGTGTTGAACACGTCCACGAAGTTGTGCAGCGTGATCCGGCGAGGAAAGAGGCTCTGCGGGAAGGCGTAGATGGACACGCCCGCCGTCTTGTCCGTCAGGGCGATCGCCAGCGTCCACACGAACGGGAAGATGGCGAAGATCAGGATGGCGATCAGCAGCAAGTAGCGCAGGGCCAGCCGCAGGGGCCGCCGCCAGCTCACGCGGGAGCGCGTCCGGACGGCTGTGCCCGTCGTCGTGGCGGCGCTCACGAGCCCTCCGCCGCGTCGTCCGTGCGGAACAGCCGGAAGTTCACGGCCGAGATCAGCAGCGCCACCACCGCGATCACCAGGCCAGCCGCGCTCGCCAGTCCGTAGTTGAAGTCGAAGCCCTGGAAGGCCTTGGCGTACACGTACATCAGCGCCGTGTAGGTGCTGTTCAGCGGCCCGCCGTTGGTGAGCACCAGCACCTCCTCCAGCACCCGCAGCGCGGCGATGGTCGAGAGCAGCGTGCACAGCAGGATGGTCGGGCGCATCAGCGGCACGGTCACTCGCCAGAACCGCTGCCAGGGCGAGGCGCCGTCCAACACGGCCGCCTCCTCCAGCTCCTGCGGGATGGTCTGGAGGCCCGCCAGGTACAGCACCATGTAGTAGCCGAAACCGCGCCAGAACGTCACCAACATCACCGCGAAGAACGCCCACGTCTCGGAGTTCAGCCACCCGATGGCCTTCTGCGGCGTGGTCAGGTGCAGCGACGTCAGCACCCAGTTCAGAACGCCCTCGCGGTTGAACACCCACTCGAACATGACCGCCGCCAGCGACACCGACGTCACCACCGGCACGTAGTACGCCGCGCGGAACCACGTCATGCCCGGCAGTTCCTTGTTCACCAGCACGGCCACGGCCAGCGACGCGAGTTGCAGCACCGGCACCACCAGCAGGTAGCGCACCGAGTTCCAGATGGCCGTGTGGAACAACGGATCGCCCGCCAGCGTGCGGAAGTTGTCCAGCCCCGTGAACTTCGGCCCCAGCCCCTGCGCGAAGCGCGCGCCGGTGTACTCCGTGAAGCCCAGGTACGCGCCGTACACCAGCGGATAGAACGTGAACACCGCCAGCAGGATCAGCGCCGGGGCCAGGAAGGTGTACGACATCAGCGTCTGACGCCAGGGAATACGCATGGTGGGAAACTCCTTAGGGCGAACGGGGGCGGTGGTGTGCCAGGATTCGCTCCCGAATGCGGGAAGCCCGGCGCGGCGGAAGTCAAATGCGCTTCTCGTGTTGTGTGAGAAGGCCCGCCCAGGCTTCAGGCGGGCCTCCGGATGCTGTCGGGCTGGGCAGCGGCGCTCCGTTCCGGGCAAGGGGGACAGCGCCCCTTCCCCTGCACTCCGGCCGCTGCCTGCGGCGGTGCGTGCCGCCCTTACTTCTTCATGTTCGCGTTCCAGTAGGTGACCGAGTCGGTCAGGGCCTGCTGGGGGGTCTTCTTGCCGAGCAGCGCGGCCTCGATGTTGTCGTTGAAGTTCTTGTACAGGTCGTCGCTGTTGCCCGGCGCCTTGTAGCCGGGGTTGATGTAACGGCCCGACGCACCCACCAGGGCGGTGGCCTTGGCGACGGGATCGGAGCTGGTGGTCTTGAACTGCGTGCTGCTCTGCGCGCCCACTGTGGTGGGCACGACCGGCACGACCTTGGCGAAGGCAAGCTGGTTGGCGTTGTTCGTGAAGTACGCGGCGAGCTTGGCGGCGGCGGCCGGGTTCTTGCTGGCGGTGGGCACGACCAGGGCCATGCTGCCGCCCGTCTGCACGTTCGCCTTGCCCAGAGGCGCGCCGGTCACGACGGTGCTGGCGTACAGGTTGGGGTTGGTGTCTTTGATGCGCGTCAGGGCCTGCGGGCCGCCGATGATCATGGCCACGCGGTTCTGCGCGTACAGTTCGGTGGCGAGCTGGAAGGCCTCGCGGCGCACGGCGTCCTCGGGCACGTACCCGCCCTTGTACAGGTCGACGAACTGCCCCAGCAGCGCGGCGTGGGCGGGGCTGTCGAAGGCGGCCTTGCCGTCGGCGGCGTAGATGGGCAGGCCCTCGGCGTAGAAGTAGCCCAGGAACGACGCGGTGTTCGGGTCTTTCAGGGCGGGCACCCAGGCGTACGCGCCGGTCTTGTCCTTCACGATCTTCGCGTCGGCGATCAGTTCACTGGTGGTGCGGGGCGCGCGGGTCAGGCCCGCCTTCTTGAACAGGTCCGGGTTGTACAGCAGCACGCCCTCGTTCAGCCAGCCGTACCACGGGTACGCGTAGACCTTGCCGCCGGACGTGAAGTTCGCGAGGCTCTGCGGGTAGAAGGTCGCCTTCAGGGTGGCGGCGCTGGTCAGGTCGCTCGCGGCGCGCAGGAAGCCGTTCTGCGCAGCCTTCTGCGTCTCGTCGATGTTCAGGTTCACCACGTCGGGCGCGTTGCCCAGGTTCACGCTGCTGATGAAGTCCTGCACCATCGAGTCCTGCTTGTCGGCCCAGTTGACCTTGATGTCCGGGTTGGCCTTCTCGAACGCGGCGATGGTGTCCTTGATGTAGCCGTCGAACTTGGGGCTGAGGTACCACGTCCAGAAGGTCACGGTGGTCTGGGCCTGCGCGGAGGTCACGGCGGAGAGGCCGAGGGCGAGGGTCAGGGCAGTCAGGGTACGTTTCATGGAGTTCCTCCTTGAGGACGGGGCGGGCGGCTGGAAGCGGGCGGACGTGGATTGCGGGCGGGCCGGTGGGGCCAGTGAAGAACGGGGGTACAGCGGCGTGGCCAGAGGCGCAGAGGGTGGAGGCATTCCCCGCACCGCCCTCAGTACTTCTTCTCGACGACGCTCTCGGCGGTCACGCGCAGCATGGCGGCGGCCTCCGGGCGGCGGGCGAGCAGGGCGGCGTACAGCACTTCCAGCACCAGCGTCTGCGACGCGAGCGTGTCCAGCACGGAATCGGTCAGGGGTTCCTCCTGCGTGGACGTGAACAGCACCGCCTTCGCGTAGCGGGTGATGGGCGAACTGGCGCGGTGCGTGATGGCGACGGTGTAATGCCCGTGGCCCTGTGCGAGCCGCAGGTGCTGCACGGTGTCGATGGTGCTGCCGGAACTGGACAGGGCGATGACCACGCCGCCGCGCGGCAGGGTGGAGATGCTGACCGCCGACTGGTGCGGATCGGTATACGCGGTGGCGGTGATCCCGATGCGCAGCAGTCGGTGCGCGAAGAGCTGCGCGACCAGGCCGGAGTTGCCCTGCCCTGTGAGATCTACGCGCGGCGCGCGGGCCAGCGCGGCGGCCACGTCCTCCATGACCACCGGGTCGAGGAGGCGGCCGGTGTCCTCCAGCGTGCGGCAGGTCTGCTTCACGACCTGCGCGGCCTGCCCGGCCAGGTCGCCGGGGTGGGCAGGAGTGTGGGATTCCCGGCCGGCGACGTCGGACGCCAGCGCGATCTTGAAGGCGTGGAAGCCCGCGAAGTCGAGTTTGTGGCACAGCCGCGTGATGGTCGCCTCGCCCACCCCGACCGAGGTGGCGAGTTCGGTGATGGTCTGGTGCATGACGGTCTCGGCGTGTGTCACGACGTGCTCGGCGACGCGTTGCAGGGAGGGCGAGAGGGCGTGGGCATGTAGGCGGATACGGCTGATGACGCCCTGGGCCGGTGCGGGACGGGAAGCGGTCTGACTCATTGACCCTCCGGGCCAACAGCGGGGCGAGGTGTTCGGAACGTGATGTCTGTGTGAAGCGTGTTGAGACATCTTAAACACTGAAAATTATTTTTGTCAATACCAACGGGGGTTGAAAATTTCATCCGGCTCGGACGGCGGCACTGAAGGATTCACGCTGTGACAGCAGGCAGAGCGCACCGAGCCTGATGCCGGCCAAGGGGCGATGCTGAAAATGACTTCCCTGGAACCGTCGCAGACGGATTCTGACTTTCGTCGCGCTTTCCAGTTGCGCCCCATCCGGGGCGGCACCAGACGGCCGCGGCTGACGCTCAGCCAGAAGCGTCAGCCGCGATCACGGATGGAGCTCAGCCGCGCCGGGTCACTCCGTCGGTGGTCAGCAGTGCGCCGTACAGGTCCGGGCGCCGGTCGCGGAAAAAGCCCATGCCCGCGCGGAACTTCCGGGCCTCCGCGAGGTTCAGGTCGTGCGTGAGCGGCCCTTCCTCGGTGTCACCGAACTCGGCCACCAGTTCCCCGGTGTAGTCGGAGATGAACGAGTGCCCGTAGTACGTCTGCGACAGCCCACCCACGACCTCCGTGCCGATGCGGTTCGCCGCGCCCACATACGAGGAATTGCTGACCGCGTGTCCCACCATGGCCCGCTGCCACATCTGGTGGCTGTTCGGCGATTCCACGCCCTCCGGCTCGCTGCCGATGGCTGTGGGGTACAGCAGGAAGTCCGCGCCCTGGAGCATCATGATCCGCGCGGTTTCCGGGTACCACTGATCCCAGCAGATGCCCACGCCGACGCGGCCGAAGCGGGTGGCCCACACCTTGAAGCCGGTGTCGCCCGGCGCGAAGTAGTATTTCTCCTCGTAGCCGGGGCCGTCCGGGATGTGCGTCTTGCGGTAGTTGCCGAGCACGCTGCCGTCGGCGTCGAGGCACACCAGCGAGTTGTAGTGCGCCTGCCCCGCCGCCTCGAAGTACGACAGCGGCAGCACCACGCCCAGCTCGCGGGCCAGATTCTGGAAGCGCCCGATGAACGGATGGCCGTCCAGCGGGTGGCTCAAGGCGAAGTACTCCTCGCGTTCCACCTGACAGAAGTACAGGTTCTCGAACAGTTCCGGCAGCAGGATCACCTGCGCGCCCTGCCGGGCGGCGTCCCGCACGTGCGCCTCGGCCCGCGCCACGTTGTCGTCCAGCTGGTCCGTCACGTGCATCTGCACGACGGCGAGCTTCACGGTTCCAGGAGTGCGTGTCATGGCCCGAGGCTACAGGCTGACGCCCCCACACACCAGGCGCGGCGACCCCTTCACGGGCTTGGTACAGTCACGGCATGTCCGATTTCCCAGGGCCGCACGACGTGGATGCCGACCTGGCGCTCGACGTGTTCGCGGCGCAACTCCGGCTGGAACACCGGGACGCCACCGAACAGGCCGAGGCCATCGCGGCGCGGTTGCAGGCGCTGCTGCCGCACCTGACGACCCGCACCAACCAGGGAAGCTGGCTGCTCCGGAGCACCGCCCTGAAAAGCCTGCGCGTCGTGCTGGGCGCCGACCACTACGAACTCCTGGTCGACGGCCCGCACGTCCACTACCGCACGGCCCATCATGTCGGCGGCATCGACCTGTCGCACCAGGACTGGCCGCAGGATCAGTGGATCGCGCAGCTGAAAGCCTCACTGGCGAACCTCTCCGGCCAGCTCGGCAGCCACACCGGATCGACCCTGTAAGCCCACCCCCCTCCCGGAGGTCACGATGCCCCTCAGCCAGGAAACCACGCAACGCCTCGACGACAGCAGACGCGACCTGTTCACCAGCGACCTCAGCGTGTCCGAATTCCTGCTGCTGGAGGAACTCGGCTACCAGCCCCTGGGCCTGGCGATGGGCACCAGCGTGTATCACCTCGGCCTGCAACAGGCCCGCTGGCGCGAGAGCCTCGAACTGACCACCCTGACGCAGGCCATGTACAACGCCCGGCACCTCGCCATGAACCGCATGATCGAGGAAGCGAAGTACCTCGGGGCCGATGGCATCGTGGGCATGCGCCTCGATATCGGCGGCGGGAACCTGGGTCTGGAATCCAGCCTCGCGGAATTCATCGCGGTCGGCACCGCCGTGCGCCTGCCCGCCGGGGAGACGCCCCAGGGCGGCACGCCCTTTACCAGCGACCTGTCCGGCCAGGATCTCTACAAACTGCACCGCGCCGGGTACCGCCCGGTCAGTCTGGTCATGGGTACCTGCGTGTACCACGTGGCGCACCAGGGATTTTTGCAGAGCCTGAGCACGCTGGGCCAGAACGTCGAGATGACGAATTACACCCAGGCGATCTACCACGCCCGCGAACTGGCCATGACGCGCATGCAGGCCGAGGCCCGCCAGGCCGGAGCGACCGGCATCGTGGGCGTGCAGGTCAGCGAACACAGCCGCATCTGGGACAACCACGTGTTCGAATTCCTGGCCGTCGGCACCGGCGTGCGGCGGGTGCAGGGGGCCACCCCCGCGCTCCAGACCACCCTGAACCTCAGCCTGGACGAGTAGCGCGGGATAGACGCGGGTATCCTGCGCGCATGACTCTGCTGCTGGGCTGGATCGGCGCGGCCTGCCTGCTCGTGGGTGGCGTGGGCTGGGGCGCGCAGGTGGCCCGGCAGGGAGTGACAGGCCGGATGCTGCTGCTGACCGTGGCCCTGGGTGTCCTTGGCCTGACCCTGACCGCCCGCGCCTTCCTGGCCGGGAGTGACCTGCCGCTGATCCTGGGGGCGGTGGGCGCGCTCGCCGGCTCCGCACTGATGGTGTTCACGCCACGGCGCGAGTAGGTGAAATCACGAGCAGACGCCAGATCCGGACTGAGGGCGAGACCCCCCAGCAATCACAGCATCCGGCGGGCGCGCATGTAGGCGACCAGCTCGTCGTAGGTGCCCCCCTCGTTGGCGAACTGGGCGACGTTGCGGGCCGTCTCGAACCACGGGCCGGTGCTGGGTTTCACGTCGCGCAGCACGCGCGTCAGATCCTTCGGCCCGATCGGGCGGGCCGTGCCGCTGCGGATCGAGTCCTCCAGCGCCAGCTCGGCGGCCGAATCGACCACGTGGGCCAGGTCGGCGCCGGAATACCCTTCGGTCTGTGTGGCCAGGACGGCGGTGTCCACGCCCGCGTGAGGGCGGTGGCGGAGGTTCAGGTCGAGCAGGGCGCGGCGGGCCTCCTGATCCGGCGGGATGACCAGCACCGTCCGGTCGAGGCGGCCGGGGCGACGCAGGGCTGGATCGACGTCCCAGGGGCTGTTGGTGGCGGCCAGCACGAACACGCCGTCGTTGGAGGTCGTGGCGCCGTCCAGTTCGCCCAGCAGCTGGTTGACCACGTTCGCGCCGCTGTGCCGCATCTGGCTGCGCCGGCGGCCCAGCGCGTCGATCTCATCGAGGAACAGCACGCATGGAGCGCGGCGGCGGGCCTCCTCGAAGATGGCGTGCAGGTTGCGTTCGCTCTGCCCGATGTACATGTCCAGCACTTCCGACAGGCCCACCGCCAGGAACCGCGCGTCCAGTTCGCCCGCCACCGCTCGCGCCACGAACGTCTTGCCGCAGCCGGGCGGGCCGTACATCAGCAGGCCGCCGCGCAGGGACTTGCCGTACAGGCGGGTCAGTTCGGGGTTGCGCATGGGCGCCAGCAGGGCGCGTTCCAGCCGCAGTTTCACCTCCTGCATGCCCGCTACGTCGGCAAAGGTCACGCGGGGCAGCACCGCTTCCAGCAGATCCGACGCTTCTGGCGGCTCCAGCCCATCGTCCGCCGGGAGCGGCGCGGTGCGGGGCATGTCCACGGCGTCGGCGCTCACCGAGGGCTGGGCGGGTCGCCCGGACGGAGCCTGCACGCCGGTCAGGGCATTGTGAAGCTGCTGGTAGCCGGCGGCCCGCGCCGCGTCGCCGACCTCCTCGGCAGACCACGCGGCCAGCCGCAGGGCTTCGAGCTGGGCCGGCTGGGCGGCCAGGACGGTCGTGGCGTGGGTCAGGGCGTCGGCAGCACGGTGCGCCTGGAGCAGCAGGGACGCCAGGTGCAGGCGCAGGGCGTGGTTGTCCGGACTGGCCTCGAGCGCCAGTTCCAGGCCGCTGATCACGGCGTCGTCTACCACCGGGGGTTCCTCATGCGTGACCACTGTACCGTTCCTGTTTCACGCTACCGCCGCCGGAAGGTGCGCCCGGTCGCCAGCCTGACGATCAGGGCGAGCCCCAGCCCCAGGAGCAGCACGCTGACCAGCATGCCGCTGACCAGGGCCAGCTGCGCGTTCAGGAGGCCCACGATGCCGAGCAAGACGATCCCCACGAAAGTCCGCGTCGCAAAGATTTCGCGGCGCATGGGCCGGACGAGCGAGACCGCCGCGCGCAGTTCCGGCGGCAGGCGTCGGTAGCGCCAGCCGTTCCGGACCATGATGCCCAGCGCCAGTACGGGAATGAGCAGAAGGCCGCCGTGCGGGATGAGGGCCAGTCGCCAGATCCAGCCGCCGCGTGCCAGTGGCCGGGGCAGGTGGGCATGGCAGAGCGCCGAGAAGTACGCGCGGGCCGCCGGGTCACCCGGAGCCAGGCGAACCGCGCTCAGGGCGGTGCGCAGCGCCGTGTGGGCCTCGCTCTGCCGCAATTGCGCCCACGCCAGCACGCCCAGGCCCGGCACGGACTCCGGTTCCAGCGCCAGCACCTGCCCGGCCAGCCGCTGCGCTTCCGGCGCGTTCCGGCGCTTCAGGGCCAGTTCCGCCAGCGTCACCAGGGCGTAGGTGTTCTGCGGTTCCAGTTCCAATGCCCGGCGCAGCAGCGTCTCAGCCTCGGCGGTGCCCCCGGTCTGGAGCAGCAACTGGGCCAGCGTGATCGGATACCCCGCCCGGAACGGATCCAGCCGGATGGCCCCGCGCAGGACGTCCTGCGCCTGCCGTGCCCGCCGACGCGCTGCGCCCCAGCGGGGATTGTTGCCCAGCACATGGGTATTCCACAGGGCCAGGGCATACAAGAACTGCCCCCGGCTGCTGTGCGGCTCCAGCTGCACGGCCCGCTCGGCGGCCTGGAGGGCCTGCGGGTACGCGGCTGCATCGTGGTGCGCCTCGCTCAGCGCCGTCCACAGCTGCGCGTTCTCGGGATCGGCCGCCAGCAGCGGGGCCAGCAGCCGCAGCGCCTCCGCCGGACGGCCCACCTCCAGGGCGGCGCGCACCCTCGACATGTTCACGTCCGTCTCCAGGGCGGTCATCCGAAGCCCACTCTAGGGGACGGGGCGAACGGGCGCCGGTGCCTCTCAGCCCAGCTGGACGAAAGCGCCCGCGTCTGAACCTACAGCCAGCCCTTTTCCCGCGCGGTGCGGGCGGCCTCCACGCGGTTCTCCGCGCCGAGTTTCCCGATGGCCTCCGAGAGGTAATTGCGCACGGTGCCCTCCGACAATCCCAGCGTAACGGCAATCGCGGCGGTGCTCGCTCCACCCTCGGCCGCGCGCAGCACCTGCCGCTCCCGATCCGTCAGGGGATCGCTCGCGCCCCAGGCCTCGGCGGCGAGGTGCGGGTCGATGGCGCGGCCTCCCGCGTGCACGCGGCGGATGGCGTCCGCGAGTTCGCTGGCCGGGGCATCCTTGAGCAGGTAGCCGCGCGCCCCGACGTCCAGCGCGCGGCGCAGGTAGCCGCCCCGGCCGAAGGTCGTGACGATCACCACCCGCGTGTCCGGCATCAGCTGGGCCACGCGGGCGGCGAGGTCGAGGCCGCTCAGGCGCGGCATCTCGATGTCCGTGACGAGCACGTCGGGCCTGAGCGCCTGCACCTTCTCCCACGCCGCCTCACCGTCCGGCGCGCCGCCCACAACCTCCAGGTCATCTTCCAGCGACAGCAGCGCCGACAGGGCGCCCAGCACCAGCGCCTGATCCTCGGCCAGCAGGACGCGGATCACACGGGCCTCGATCCTCGGCACTCCGTTCCCCTCACGCGGTCACCAGGGCTGTGCCCGCTGCGCCGCTGTCCTCGCCGGGCAGCGTGGCGCTCAGCGTGGTGCCGCGCGTGCCGTCGCGCTCCAGGGTGCCGCCGAGGGCCCGCAGGCGTTCGCGCATCCCGGTCAGGCCGCTGCCCTCGCTGCCCGTGCCGCCCACGCCGTCGTCGCGGATCACGAGCCGCCAGCCGCGCCCGTGCGGCGTCAGGCTGACCTGCACCTCGTGGGCATGGGCGTGCCGGACGACGTTCGTGATCGCCTCGCGCAGCAGCATGGCAGCGGCCTGCTCGGTGGCGGGCGGTAGCGGCGGCAGGACATGGGTGACCGTGAGGTTCACGCCGGCCGTGTCCAGCGCGACCTTCGCGCGGGCGAGTTCGGCATTCAGGCCGCTGCCCCGGTAGCCGCTGACGGCGGCGCGCACCTCCGAGAGCGCCTCGCGCGAGATGCGCTCGACCTCGCGGATCTCGGCGGCGGCGCGAACCGGGTCGCGTTCCGCGAGTTTGCCCGCCAGTTCGCTTTTCAGCACGATCACGCTGAGGGTATGGCCCAGCAGGTCGTGCAGGTCGCGGGCGATGCGTTCGCGTTCCGCGTCGGCGGCGAGGCGTTCCTTCTCGGCCTGCACCTGCACGAGCCGGGCGTCGGCGATGTTGCGCCGGAACGAGGCGTGGTTGGCGTACGCGGCGACCAGCGTGAACACCATGTTCGGCGCGAGCCACGCCAGATCGTCCAGGCCGTAGCGCCCCTGCCAGAAGGGCGCCACCATGATCGCCACGTTCAGGAAGGCCAGCCACAGCGCCGCTCCCACCCGCGCCTGGAACCCGATGATGCTGCCGCCGTAGATCAGGAAGGCCGTAGCCGTGCCCCCGATCACGGGCGCCAGCACAACGTACGCTAGCAGGGCGTAGACCCAGCCCGCCACGGCCCAGCGCGTGGCGTGACCGGGCGTCCGGACGAAAAACACCCGCGCGTACACGGCCACGAAGCCCGCCATGACGCTCCAGAACAGCGCCCAGTGCGCCAGGGGGCGCGGGTGGTCGAAGAACCCGATCACTGGATAGGCCAGGAACACCAGCCACAGCAGCGGGAACCATGCCCACACGGTTCTGCGCTGCGCTCCCCTCATGTCCACCAGGGTACCCTCCCCGCATGTGTCAGCGGGGAGGTCGGTGTGGCGGGCGCGGGTCACTGCTCGCGGGCCTCGTCCTTACGAAAACCCCACGCGGCCAGCGCGCCGAACACGAGCGTGAAGGCGGCCAGCGCCAGCCAGTGCGTGGCCTCGCCGGACGTCTGACCGACGACCGTGCCACGCGCGACCGCGCCCAGGTGGTACGCGGGCAGGTACGGCGCGAGCTTCTGCACGAAGGCCGGCATCTGATCCAGCGGCGTGAACAGGCCCGACGCGAAGGACATCAGCACGCTCACGAGGTTCGCGGTGATCTGCGCGCCGGTCGGCGTGACCAGGAAGCCGATGCACAGGCCCAACGCGATCAGCGGAATGATGCCCAGCAGCAGCTTGCCCAGCAGCAGCAGCGCCAGGCCCACCGGAATGGTCACGCCGCCGGTGAAGTGCGCGAAGGTGTACAGCACGGCCAGGCTCAGGGCGCTGAAGCACAGCGCGGCCAGCAGCTTCCCGGCGAAGTACAGCGCCGTGGGCATGGGCGACGCGCGCAGCAGCCGCAGCCACCCGCCCGTGCGTTCCAGCGCCACGGCCGACCCGAACGAGAACATCGACAGCGAGAGCAGCGAGTACGCGCCGAAGTTCACCAGGATCAGCGGCCCGACCTTGAACCCCTGATCCGTCGTCTCGTTCACGGCGCTCAGGCCGAACAGCGAGAAGAAGATGACCGGAAAGCCGATGGTGCCCACCGCGAACATCGGGTTGCGCAGCATGCGCCGCAGCTCCGCCAGGGCCAGGGTGCCCAGCGCCGGCAGCAGCGGCGCGCGGCGGGCGGAGGGGGCGGGCGTGGGCAGGCTGACGGTCTGGGCAGGCTGGACAGTGCGGGAGGTCATGCGGTCACTTCCTTGGTGGCAGAGGAGCTGGTCTGGGCAGGAGGCGTGGCGGTCAAGTTCAGGAAGGCGTCCTCCAGGCTGGCGCGGCTGACCTCCAGTTCCGTGAAGGGCGTGCCCTGGCGGATCAGGGCGGTCAGCAGCGCCTCGGGCGTGCGGGTGCGCAGATCCGCGTGCCCGTGGGCATCCACCTCGGCCGAGTCCACCCCCGGCAGGCGGTGCAGCTCGGCCAGCACGAGGTCGCTCGTGAAGCGCACTCGCGCGCCGCCCGCCTGGGAACGCAGCTGTTCCGGCGTGCCGTCGGCCAGCACCGCGCCCGCGTTCATCACGATCACGCGGTCGGCGGCGCGCTCGGCTTCCTCCAGGTAGTGCGTGGTGAGCAGGATCGTGCGGCCCGCGTCCTTCAGTTCCGTCACGGCCACCCAGAACGCCTGCCGGCTCTGCGCGTCCATGCCGGTCGTCGGCTCGTCGATCAGCAGCACCTCCGGGTTGCCCACCACGGCCAGCGCGAAGGCCAGCCGCCGCTTCTGCCCGCCGGACAGCGCGCCCGCCCGCCGCCCGGCCACGCTCCCCAGGTCGGCGAGCGCCAGGGCCTGGGACGCGGCCAGCGGGGCGGGGTAGAAGCGCGCGAACAGTTCCACGGCCTCGCTCACCTTCAGCGCGGGCGGCAGGGCACTCTCCTGCGGCATGGAACCGATGCGGCGGCGCACGTCGTCCTGCCGTGGGTTGCCGCCCAGCACACGCACCTGCCCGGCCGTGGGTGCGCCCAGGCCCAGCATCAGCGAGATCGCCGTGGTCTTCCCGGCGCCGTTCGGCCCGAGCAGCGCCGTCAGTTCCCCGGCGCGGATGTCCAGGTTCAGGCCGCGCAGGGCCGTGACCTTCCCGAAGGTCTTGTCCACGTTCCGCAGCTCGATCGCGTTCGTCATGCCCACAGGGTGCGCTCCGGCCCGCCGCGTTCCCAGTGCCGCGTGTCAGGCGCCCGGGGTGACAGTTGTCACGCCCACCATGGGAAGCCGGTTCCGCCCGGCGTCAGGAACGCGGAGGAACCGGTGAGGTGTGGGCTTGCGGTGACGGAGTCGATGACGTAACCGCGCGGGCGCGGGCCTACTTGCTGATGTCCACCTGAAAGTCCTGCGTGTACTCCGTGACGTTGCGGGCGCTGTCGAACACCTGCACGGTCACCGTGTGCTTGCCATTGTCCTGGGCCCCGAAGAATTTCGCGTAGGAGTTGTACGCCGTGTTGTCGTTCACGAAGGGCTTCCCGTCGATGTTCAGCACGACCCGCGCCACGTTCACGTCGTCACGGGTGGACAGCTGGAAGAACACGTTCCCCGCTTCCCGCAGCGTCTGCGGGAACATCATCATGCTGACCTTCGGGGCCTGCGTGTCCGTCGTGGTCGTGGCCGCGCCCTGCACCGTCTGGCCCGAGACGGTCTGGGCGGGGGCCTGCATGCTGCCACAGCTGGTGGCGAACAGGGCGATCAGGGCGGAGATGACGAGTGCTTTCATGGTGGACTCCAGGGAACAGGTCACGGCCCGGCTCACGCCCTGGACTCAAGGCGGAACGGTCGGTGAAGTGGGAACGACGGAGCACGCCGCGCCGGTCGTCAGGAACGCCGGGGGTGCTGGGAACGGCCGTGAAGCCGCTCTCCGGATCGGTGCTGGGTGGCCGCAGGGGACGCTGACCGCAGGGGTCAGGTCAGGGGCGCGGGCTCACTGCACGCGGGTTCGGCGCGCGGCACTCAGGTGAGCGGCGCAGCCTGGTTGTGGATCTGGGGGCAGGGCGACAGCATGGGCGTGTCGAAGCATCTGGGAACTCCTCTTGCAGCGTGAGCCGCAGAGTATAGGGCCGAACCTTCACCGGAAGGCAAAAGTAAGGCTGTCGAAAAGCCGGTCGCACCACTAGCTCCACGTGTCCCAGGTGCCCGCATACAGGATCACGCTTCATCGCTTCTTCCCGCCTGGTGGTTCTCCAGCGAGGCTTTGATCTTGCCGCAAGCCCTCTTACAAGCCTCGCACTGCCCAGACTGGCCCGACTTCATGATCGGACATGGTGGTTTGTTAAAGTCGGCTGCCGACCACACGGGCCGGTCATGACCATCGGTATTTCCCGCACCCAGCGCGGGCGGATGACCGGACAGGCATGCCGTTCCAGAGGGGCCAGACCCAGGACGATCCGGGGTCGGAGCCGGGCATCATGAAGACGGTGCCGGCGGGTGGGGCCCAGCGTCTGACAGAATGTGCTGTCCATGACAACGTTTACACCATGCCCCCGTGCGCCGTGAGGTCGTGTGGCCTGGGGTACGGTCGGCCATCGTCTCGTGCGGCGCCCTAGCTTCCGCGTGGGCCGCCGGGCGCAGGACTCGGTACAGTGGGCAGCATTGGCCGCGCCCCGACCGGGCCGCGCGGCGCACGGGAGGAAAGAGCCATGAAGTACGTTTCCACGCGCGGCGCGCAGTCCCTGGGCCGCTTCTCGGATGTCCTGCTTTCGGGCCTCGCCCCGGACGGCGGCCTCGCCATGCCCGAGTTCATCCCCACCTTCGGGCCGCAGGAACTCGAGGCCCTGCGCGGCCTGCCGTACCCGGAACTGGCCTTCGCGGTCATGCGGCCCTTCATCGACGACGTACCCGAGCACGACCTGCGCAGGATCCTGCATGTCACGTACGCGCCGGACGTCTTTCACAGCAAGGACATCACGCCGCTGACCCCGCTCGGAACCTCGGGCCTGTACCTGCTGGAACTCAGCAACGGACCGTCCCTGGCATTCAAGGACATCGCCATGCAGTTCCTGGGCCACATGTTCGAGTACGTGCTCGAAGCCCGTGACGAGCGCCTGAACATCCTCGGCGCGACCAGCGGCGACACCGGCAGCGCCGCCGAGTACGCCATGCTCGGCAAGGGCCGCGTGAACGTGTTCATGCTCTCCCCGCACGGCCGCATGAGCGCCTTCCAGCAGGCACAGATGTTCAGCCTGACCGAACCCAACATCTTCAACATCGCCCTGGAAGGCGTGTTCGACGACTGCCAGGATCTCGTGAAGGCCGTGAACGCCGACGCGGACTTCAAGGCCCGCTTCGAGATCGGAGCCGTGAACTCCATCAACTGGGCGCGGGTGCTGGCGCAGGCCGTGTATTACTTCAAGGCCTACTTCGCCCTGAACCTGCCCGCCGGTACAGAAGTGGACTTCAGCGTGCCCTCGGGGAACTTCGGGAACGTGTTCGCCGGCTTCCTCGCCCGGAGCATGGGCCTTCCCATCGGGCAGCTGCTGGTCGCCAGCAACGAGAACGACGTCCTGTACGAATTCTTCTCCACGGGCGTGTACCACGTCCGGCCCGCCGCGCAGGTCGCCGCCACATCCAGCCCCAGCATGGACATCGGCAAGGCCAGCAACTTCGAACGCTACCTGTACGCCATCACCGGCAACGACGCCCCGCAGACGCACGGCTGGTGGCAGGAGGTTGGCCAGGGCCGCCCGGTCGACCTGCGCGGCACGCCCCATTGGGACGCCGTGAAAGCCAGCGGCCTGCGCGGCGGACGCAGCACCCACACCGACCGCCTGGGCACCATCCGCAGCATCGACGAGCGCTTCGCCCGCCTGATCGACCCGCACACAGCCGATGGCGTCCTGGTGGGTGAACGCCACCAGCGCCCCGGCGTTCCGATGGTCTGCCTGGAAACCGCGCTGCCCGCCAAGTTCGAGGAGACCGTGCAGGAGGCCGTTGGGCGCACGCCGGAACGGCCCGAGCGTTTCGCTGGCATCGAGCACGCCAGGAAGGTCTTCGAGGTGCTGCCGAACGACGTGAACCGGCTCAAGGCGTACATCGCGCAGCACCTACAGGCCGCCCAGCGGAGCTGACCGCTGCTGCTTGGCAGGCTGCTGGCCGTGGAGGCCATGTGAGGCCTGAACCGGCGCTTCCCGGCGCTGTTCCGGGTCACTTTACGGCGTAGTGCAGGGTGGCGCTGTCGTCCAGCCCGATCGTATGCGTGCCGCTGGTGGTGGTGTTGGTGATGACCAGGACGTTCCAGACGCGCGTGTAGGGAAGGTTCACGGTGTGGGCGGCGGCGCCGCAGGTCAGCTGGCCGGACACCGTGTCGTCCTGGGTGACATACACCGGGTACCGCAGCATGGATCCGCTCACGGTGGCGGTGTATTCGCGCAGCGGCGTGCCGCCCTGCGCCGACGTGAACCCGGCCGAGTCGAGGTACGCGGCCTGGGCGGTCGGGGCCGTTTCTGTCAGGGTCGAGGCGCACCCGGCGCTCAGGCCGGCGAGGCCCGCTTTGGGCGAGGAGGTGGTCTTCGACTCGATGCCGGTGGCGCTCGTGGGCAGCGCGAGGGTGGCGGTGCCGGCGCTGCTCACGCTGGCTGTGGCGATGGCCGTGATGGGCGTGGTGGAGGTGGAGGCGAAGATGGCGAAGGTGCCGGCTCCGGAAGTCCACGGCTGATCCCCCCGGCTGCCGGCGTTCAGGGTGACGCTCAGCGACTTGGCGGGCGTGGCGGTGGCCTGCGGCGTGCCTCCCCGCCCACAGGCACAGAGGACGGCGCAGAGGGTGAGCGTGGCGAACGGCAGCAGTCTGGTCACGGCTGCAGCGTAGTGCGTGTGGCCGGGGAGCGGGAGCCGCCCTGTATGACACGCCCCGTGCCGGGCGAAGCCGCCTGGGCCGCTGCCTGAAGATCACGAACAGTGTGTGCCCTGGCCCTGCTCTGGGCGCGGCGCGGGCCTAGACTCCGCGCATGTCTGAAACGACCGACGTCTTCATCGATTTCCTGTGCCCCTACGCCTGGCGCGGCGTGGAACTCGCCGCCGTGCTGCGCGAACAGGGCGAATCCTTCCGCCTGCGGCACTATTCGCTGGTCGAGGGCAACCACGCCGCCAACCAGAAGGAACACACTTGGAACCTTACGGATCAGCCGCTGGACGCCCCGGACGGGGACGGGTACATGAAGCACCAGACGCCCAGCCTGCGCGCGTTCCTGGCGGCGACCGCCGCCGCCCGGCAGGGCGAGGAGGCCCTGTGGGCCTTCAGTCTGGCCCTGTTCCGCCTGCGCCACGAGCAGCAGCGAGAGCTGGACGACGCTGCGATGTCAGACGCCGCCGCCCAGGCAGGACTCGATGCCGCCCGTTTCGAGCAGGATCGGCAGGACGAGGCCGGGCTGCGCGCCGACCTGCGGGCCGAGCAGGAGGCGTCGCGCGAGATCGGCGTGTTCGGTACGCCCACGTACGTCCTGCCGGGCGGTGAGGCCGCGTACTACCGCTTCGAGAACCTGACCCGCGACCCCGCCACCGCCCGCGAGTGGTGGAACCTGTACACCACGGTGCTGCGCAGCGATCCGGGCGTGGCGACCATCAAGCGCGCGAGGAACCGCCCGGCCCAGCGCATGTGACCGCCCCGCCCGCCGCCGTGCAGCGGGCCTTCGGTCTCCGGGGCACCCCGGAACCCCTGTCTGGGGGCAGGGGCACATCCTGGCGGATCGGTCCGGCCGTGCTGAAACCGGCGGATCAGTCTCCAGCGGAACGGGCATGGCACGCGGCCGTCCTGGGGCCAGTCGTGGAGGGTCACGTCCGGGTCGCGCGGCCGCTGAGCACGGCCGACGGCCAGCTGATCGTGGACGGCTGGATGGCCACGGCGTTCGTGTCCGGTCAGCACCAGCCCGGCCGCTGGCTGGACATCGTGCAGGCGGGCGAGCATCTTCATCGTCAGCTCGCTGCGGTGCCCCGGCCTGCCTTCCTCGCCGCGCGCCGGGATCCCTGGGCCGTGGCCGACCGGGTGGCGTGGGGAGACCAGCCCGCCACGCCCTTCCTGGCGGCGCGCCATGTGCGGCGCCTGCTCTCGTGCTGCCGGCCCGTGGACGCGGCATTACAGGTCATTCACGCGGATCTGACGGGCAACGTCCTGTTCGCCGCCCTGGAGCGGCCGGCCATCATCGACTTCTCGCCGTACTGGCGTCCTGCTCCCTACGCCTCCGCCATCGTCGTGGTGGACGCCGTCGTATGGGAGGGAGCCGATCCCGCCGTGTTCCGTACGCTCACCGCTCAGCCGGGCTTCGCGCAGCTGCTGCTGCGGGCGCTGCGGTTCCGCATGGTCACGGACGCCATGCAGCGGGGCGTTGAGGTCGTGCCCCCGGAACGCGATCCCTACCAGCGGCTGGTGGATCTCACGTGTGACTGGGCGTCCTCGTAGGGTAGACCGTGACCGTCCGGTCTGCCCGGGGCGGCGGATTCGTCCTGGCGGCGCGGCGTCACTCGTGGTCGGGGTTCAGGCCTAGGCGCCGCGCGACCTCGCCCGTGGGCCGCTCGAGTCCGCTGCGAACGTCCATGTACCCGCGGTACGCGTCGTCGAAGCTGTAGACCAGTTCGGTCATCACGCCGTGTTCCCCCACGTCCAGGCCCTGAATCCGGAAGCCGGCGCGCAACTTGGGCACGATCACGGCGCTGTTGGTGAGGTGATGCTGACTCCGGATCAGGTCGTACCGCTGTTCTCTCAGGAACGACAGGATGACCGGCAGCAGGCGCGTGTACAGGCCCTGCCCCCGGTGCGCGGGCAGGAAACCGGTGTTCGACATGTACGCCGTGCGGCGGTCACGCTGCCGCGAGGCGTGCCAGCCGACGACCTGACCTCCGTGTGCGACCAGCCACGTGTACGCGGGAGCCTCCGGGAGGGGGTACGGGGCCGGACGCTTCCAGTCGAACGACACCGTGTCGTAGACGGCACTTTCCAGTTGCGCGTAGACTATGCGGTAGGTGGCCTCTGGAACGCGGTGCAGGGTGTATCCACCGCCCAGGTCCACGCCCGATTCGGCGTCCATCGGCAGGGGCATGGATGGAGGGGCTGCGGTAGTCGTGGCGGGTCTGGCCCGCACGCCCAGTCGCCGCGCCGTCTCGCCGTGCGCCTGTCGAAAGCCGCTGCGGACGTGCATGGCGTCACGGTAGGTGGCGTCTAGCGATAGGGTCAGGGCCACGTTCAGGCCGCCCTCGTAGGCGTTCAGGCCCTGGAGCAGAAAGCCCGCGCGCAGCTTGGGAATGATCACGCGGTTGTTCGTGGCACGGTGGTGGCTGGTGACCAGCGTGTATCCGGCCGCCTGGAACGCGTCCAGCACCTGCGGCAGCAGTCGGGTGTACAGGCCTCGGCCTTGGTGCTGCGGCAGGATGCCCGTGTCGGCCATGGAGACCGTGCGCTCGTCGGTCTGGTGCGAGAACTGCCAGCCGACCAGCTCGGCGCCGTGGTACACCCCCCAGCGGAAGGTCTCACCCGGTGGCGGCGGGGCCTTGGCAGGCGGCCCGAAGTCGTACCGCCACGTGCCGCCGAAGATCTGCCGGTTCAGCCGGGCGCAGGCGTCCCGGTAGGTCTCCGGGCGGATCGGGCGGAGCGTGTAGCCGCCGCCCAGGTCGGTTACTCCCCGTTCCAGATCGGTCCCGCCGGCTGCTGCTGCGTGATGCAGTGGAAACTCCCGCCCCCCCCGATGATCTCGCGGCTGCTCAGGCCGATCACTGTCCGGCCCGGAAACAGCGGTGTCAGGATCTCCAGTGCGGAGGCGTCGTTCGGGTCGCCGTACTGCGGCACCACCACGAAGCCGTTGCCGATGTAGAAGTTCGCGTAGGTGGGCGGAAGTCGTCCTTCCGCACCCTCCAGGTACTCGGCCGGCAGCGGCAGTTCGACGATTCGGAAGGGCTGGCCGTGGGCGTCCGTCATGCGGCGCAGGGTCAGCAGATTCCGGGCCATGACCTCGTGGTTCGGGTCGTCCTCGTCGGGTTCCACGCTGGTCACGAGGGTCGTCTCGTCGGTGAAGCGCGTGATGGTGTCGATGTGGCCGTCGGTGTGGTCGTTTTCCAGGCCGCCGTCCAGCCACAGCAGGTTCTCCACTCCCAGCGTGTCCATGAGCAGGGCCGCGTACCCGTCCTCGGTCAGGCCCGGGTTGCGCGTGGCGGCCAGGAAGCACGACCGAGTGGTGAGGCCCACACCCGCGCCGTTCACCTCCAGCCCGCCGCCCTCGAGCACGAAGGGCAGCGCCCAGCGGTGCGCGCCCAGCTGCCCGGCCACGTACTCGGGCACGCGGTCGTCGTTCAGATAATTGAACTTGCCGCCCCAGGCGTTGAACCGCCAGTCGGTCAGCGCCACCGCGCCGTCCGGGCGGCGCACGAAGATCGGGCCGTTGTCGCGCACCCACACGTCGTCCAGCGGCACCCGGTGAAAGGTGACGTCCACGCCCGCGAGCCGCGTGCGGGCGTCCGCGTCGCTCTCATCGTCCCGCACCAGCAGGTGCACGGGTTCATAGCCCGCGATGGTGCGGATCAGCACCGCGAACTCGGCCCGGACGCCCTCCAGGTGCCCGAACCACAACTCGTCCCCCTGCGGCCAGCTCATCCAGGTGGCGGCGTGCTCGGCCCACTCGGGCGGCATGGCGAAGCCCAGCTCACGCGGGGTGGGATCGTGGGAAGCGGCGTCGGTCATGCCGGGTATTAGACCAGACGCCGGTCAGGTCGGGCGGTCGGTGAGCGTGACCCGCAGGGGCGCACGTTTGCCTATCTCGACCTCGGTGGCCCGGGTGATGCCCACGCCCGCCCACGCGGCGCTCCCAGCAGGAAGCTGGACGTGCAGCAGCCGGACGCGGTGACCGGCCGAGACCAGCAGCGTCGCCTTCAGTTCCCCGGCGCGGATGCAGCGGGCGTTGATCGGGCAGCGGCTGTCCTGCACGCGGATCAGCGTGACGGTCTGCTGGCCCAGCTGGCCTGTCTGGCCGGGCGTCAGGGTCAGCGTGGCGGCCGGAGCCCAGGAGGCGAGGCCCAGAACTAGCACGGACAGGAAGCGCTTCATGCAGGCAGTGTGCGGGTCGCGGCTGAACGCAGCCTGACGGGGGCGGTCTAGCCGATCAGTGGAGCGTCCTCGCTGCCGGCCAGCGCGTGGAAGTGCGCGGCCTTCTCGCGCAGGTTCATGGCGGCGTAGCACTCGGCCAGTTTGGCGGCGAAGAACTGTGTGGCGCGGATGTCCTCGCGCTGCTCCGCACTTTCCAGGCACTCGCGGTAGTGCAGCACCGCCAGGTGGTATTGAGCGGCCTGAGCGGCATGCTCGGCCCGGCAGTGGCTCATGCGGAGGGACACGATGTCCCGCTGGGCGCTGCTGACGGCCTTCATAGACGGCAGTGTAAGCGGTCGGCGGCGCAGGTGAATGAAAGATGAAGCAGCATTGCCAACGTCATACACGCACTTTTTCGGCCAGCAGCGGAATGCGCGGGCGCAATTACTGCACCGCCGTTCCCCCGGGCAGGGCGTGGCGCCGGCTCACATCACGCGGGCACGCACGCTCAGGCCGGGCAGGCTCACGCCCTCCAGTCTGACCTTCAGTTCGGCGCCCAGCGGCGCGGACGTGCTCAGCGGCAGGTCGAGGGCGAGTTCCGGGATCAGCAGCGTCGCCTGCGGCCCCCGCCGGTCCACGACGATGGCCGTCCATTCGCGTTCCGGCTGCGCAGCCACGTAGCGCAGCGTGTGGTGGCGGCGGCTCTGGCGCTCGGCCTGCCGCGTCCCGTCGGCGTTCAGCGCCGCCTGCGCGATATGCGACGCCATCACCCGGCCCGGCATCGGGTCTGCGCCCGCCAGGAAGGCCCGCAGTTGCTGGTGCACGACCAGATCCAGGTAGCGGCGCATGGGACTGGTCACCTGCGCGTACAGGTCGAGGCCCATGCCGTGGTGTGGCCCCGGCGCGGGCTGAAAGCGCGTCCGGGCCAGGGTGCGGCGCCGGGCCCACTGCGCACTGAGGCTGTCGCCACGCACCTCACGGGTCGGATGATCCTGTGTGGCGAAGGGCACGGGAATGCCGTTGTCGTCCGCGAAGATCGCCGCGCCCCAGCCAGCCAGCGTCATGCACTCCTGCACCACGAACCGCATCTCAGGCTTGGGCATGGGCAGAATCGTCACACCGTGCTCGTCGGCCTTCAGGCGCACTTCCGGCAGGTCGATGGTCAGCGCGCCTTCGGCCTCGCGCAGCGCCCGGCTGGCCCGCGCGAGGCGCTGCAGGGCCACGAAGGGCGGGGCGCCCGCGTCCAGTTGCGCCTGCGCCTGCGTGTAGCTCAGGCGCGTGACCCGCACGGTCGTGAGCTGCACGTCCACGGCGTCCGCGTTGCCGTCCGCGTCCAGATCCAGCGACACCGACAGCGCCGGCGAGGTGGGGTGCAGGCCCAGCCCGGCCTGCTCGACCAGCGCGTCTGGAAGCATGCCGGTAGTGGAATCCGGCAGGTACAGGGTCGCGCCGCGTGAGCGGGCTGCCTCGTCCAGGACGCTGTCCGGGGGTACCAGGGCGGCCACATCGGCCACGTGCACCCACAGGCGGGTCAGGCCGCCGGGAAGCGTCTCGATGGCCACGGCGTCATCGGGGTCGCGGTTGCCCTCGTCGTCGATTGCCCAGGCGTCCAGGTGGGTCAGGTCGAGGCGCGTCTCGTCGGGGAAGGGCGGAATCGGCAGGTCGAGGGGCACGGTGGTGGCGTGCAGGCGGTCCGCGTAGGGCGTGCGGGCCTCAGTCCACAGGCCGGTGCGGAGCAGCAGGGCGTGCGCGGCTTCGGGCGTCTCGCTCTGTCCCAGGTCGCGCATGGTGCGGCTCTTGTCCTGTTTGCCGCGCGCCAGCAGCTCGATTTCGGTGCGCTGGGCGGGCGTGAGGTTGGGCAGTGGGGCAGTCATCTCGGCCCAGGATAGTGGTTGGCTCCTAGACTCATGGAATGTGAAGTCTGCCTTGCTACTCCTCCTGAAGGATATGCCCATGCTCTGGGGAGAACCGGCGTCTGGGTGCGGAACTCAGGGCTTCCTGAGGCCCGTGATGATAAACTCAACTTGACAATCTGGTAGATTCATGTTTCTATTTACCCAGGAGGCGAGCATGAGTGACAGCAACCAACCCGAGGAATTCCGTGCCCAGGTCGAACGTCTGGTGGCCGAAGGCAAACTCACCCCCGAGGAAGCCCAGGGCCTCCTTGAAGGATTAGATGGTGGCCGCAGCGACCAGGGCGGCGAACGCAGCGCCCTGCAATACCGCGAGATCCCCGATGGCACGGACGTCAGCGACGTGCCCCCGGACCTGATCTTGGACGTGAGCGGCTACACCCTGCAGGTCGTGACCGACAGCCACCTGAGCCAGCCGCAGCTGCATGCCAACGAGGACGGCCGCCTGGTGCTGGAGGCCACGCCGCAGGGCTGGCGCGTGGCCCGGCAGCGCGGACAGCAGCACGTCGGCTGGAATGGCGTCAAGGCCATCCTGAGCGTGCCCTTCGCGCCCCGCCACGTGAAGGCCGAGGTGAACGGCGGCAACCTGACCCTCCCGGATCTGGGCGGCGAGATGATCGCCGACGTGAACGGCGGCAACGTCCGCATGGGCCGCGCCGCCAGCCTGAAAGCCGACGTGAACGGCGGGAACCTGAATGCCGCCGAGATGGGCGGCCCCACCAACCTGAACGTGAACGGCGGCAACCTCTCCCTGAGCGGCGCGCACGCCCTGAACGCCAGCGTGAACGGCGGGAACCTCAAATGGGCTGGGGTGCTCAATGGCGGCGACCACCGCGTGGAAGTCAATGCCGGGAACGCCACCCTGCATCTCATGGACGGCTCCTCCCTGCGCGTGGAGGCCGACGTGACCGTCGGGGCCTTCAAGGCCGACTTCCCCACCCAGAAGACCGGCTCGTTCATCACCACCCGCCACACCGGCCAGCTCGGGGGCGGCGAGGCCAGCCTCAGCTGCAAGGTCGCGGCCGGCCAGATCAAGCTCGTCAGCGCGTAATCCACGCTGTCCGGTACTCCGTCCTCACACCGCCCTGGAGGCTCCATGATGAACGCCACTCCCTACAAGAAGGCCGGCCCATCCATCACCGGCGGGCGCGTGCTGCGCCGGATGCCGGACGCCCGATTGCGCCCCGTTCCCGCTCCATCCCCCGCGCCTGCCCGCTCCCTGTGGCAACGCCTGTGGGCCGCCCTCTGGCCCATGCCCACGCTGGAACAGCTGTACGCCCGGCAGCAGCGTCACGCCGAACCGCAGCACCACCGGCCGGTCATGACCCTGGGTGGCCACCTGGCCCTGCCCTCTTCGGCCACCCGCTCCACTCCCCGCGTGCAGGCGGATCTGTCGTGACCGGCCCCCGCGTGCAAAGGACACCCGCATGAAAGAGAAAGTCAAACGCATCCTCGACCTGGTGCGCGCCGGGAAGCTCAGCCTGGAAGACGCCGCGCCCCTGCTCGCCGCCCTGAATGCCCGGCTCGCGCTGACCGACAGCGACCGCGAACTCGTCGCCTCCCTGCTCGCCCGCGAGGAACTGGATACCGGGCAGGTCGCCGAGCACCTGCTGCTGCTGCGCGGCCTGAAAGACAGTGCTCCCGGCCCCACGCCACCCCGCCCGCCCCAGCCGCCCCGGCGGCCCCAGGTGATCGTCGGCGGGCGGCGCGTGGGCGGCCTGGAAGACCTGGGTGAACGGATCGCCTCGCGGCTCGATCACGTGGCCGCGCAGTTCGCCTCTCAGGCGGAACGCTGGGGAGAGGAGTTCGGCGAGAAGGCCGGACGCTGGGGGGAAGACGTGGATGTCAGAGTGAGCCGGCTGGCCGATGAATTCGAACGCGCCGTAGAACGCACCGTGCACGGCGTCCCGGTGGACTCCCCACGCTCCGGCGGTTCCGGCCGCATCCTGCGGATTCAGGTGGAATCCCAGCATGGCGACGAGTTCAACGCGAACATTCCCCTGAGCCTCGCCACGCACCTGGACAAGCTGATCCCCCCGCACGGTGTGGCCGCCCTGGAAAGCGCCGGCTTCAGCCTGGACACCCTGCGCCTGCTGATCGAGGCCGAGCCGCCCCCCGGCTCCCTGATCGACGCCGAGGATCAGCACGGCAACGAAGTGCACATCTCGATCAAATGAGGCCGAGATTCGAGCGCACAGGGCACGGGGCCACACGGTTGAAGTCTGTGTGCCCCGTGCCCTGTGCCCTGTGGGTACAGTGACCCGTATGCGCCCCCTGCCCCTGCCCTTCCCGGACGAGACCGACTCACCGCTGGTGACGGAACTGCGGTTCCCGACCAGCGGCGTGACCGTGCGCGGCGTGTTCGAACTGAACGAGTTCGCGGTGCTCACCCCGGACAACCTGGAATTCCTGCGCCTGTACATCCGCGTGCGTGGCAACCTCAAGGAGGTCGAGCGGGTGCTGGGTGTCAGTTACCCCACGGTGCGCGCCCGTTTCGACACGCTGCTGCGCGCCATCGGCTACGAACCCGAACTGGCCGACCCACACGCCGAGGTGCTGAGCAGCCTGGAACGCGGCGAGATCACGCCGGAGGAAGCGGCCCGCAAACTGCGGCGCTAGCTCCAGTTCAGAAGACCTTGCTTCCAAGCTTCGCCTCGGTCGCCGGAGTCAGGAAGGTGGCCTCGCCGCTCGGCGCGCCGGGATACTGCACCCCCAGCACCAATACCTCTGAGGTTTCAGCACCGATCTGGCGCGGCGCGAAGTTCAGGACGCCCACCACCTGCCGGCCGATCAGGTCGCCGGCCGCGTGCCCGGTAAAGCGGCCCACGCTGACCCGGGTTCCGAACTTCCCGAAGTCGATGGTCAGCCGGTACGACGCTTTCGGGGCGTCCGGTGCGGGCTGTGCGTCCACGATCCGGCCCAGGCGCACGTCGAGGCGGCCCAGGGTGTCCTCGAAACTCACGGTGTCCTTCAGTTCGGTCGCCACGGTTCAGGGTGGCACACCTCAGATCAAGGTGCCCAGGTCGTCCCAGACCATCCGGATCTCGGTGAGTGGCCCGTCGGTCTTCGAACCGGCCTCCCGTGCGCCCTGCCGGGCATACCACGCTCGCGTGGGATTGACGTCCAGCACCCACAGGGCCAGATTCCGCGCCCCGCCGTTCCACGCCGCCTGCGCGGCGGCCTGCAGCAGCGCCCGGCCGGTGCCGTATCCGTGAACCTCCCGCAGGGTGTACAGCGCCCCGAGTTCGGCGTCGTAGCCCGGATGGTCGCGGGGCGGCCCGACGGCTGCGAAGCCCACCACCCCGCGGGCCGTCGTGGCCACCACGACCCCGCCCCGGTCGCCAGACAGCCGGTCGAGCCACATTGCCGTGCGCCGCGTCCGCATGTCGTCATCGGTCATGCGGGCCAGGAAGTCCTCCGGCATCAGACCGGTGTAGGTTTCGCGCCATCCCATGACGTGCACGTGGGCAATACCCGGGGCGTCGTCCGGTGTGGCGGGGCGAATCAGGGTGGGCATGCCGGCAGCAGGGAAAAGGGGGCCCGGCGTTCAGTTCCCTTCGTCGATATAGCGCCGCAGGGCGTCCATGCGTACCACGATGGGCGTGCGGGCGCGGACGATCGCGCCGTCGCTCTTGAGCTTGCCGAGCGAGTGGCTGACCGTCTCGCGGGTCGCGCCGACCATCCGGGCGATGTCTTCCTGGTTCAGCTTGAGGTTCAGTTCGACGCCCTGGCTGTGGGGCCGGCCGAACTCGCGCGCCAGACGGTAGAGCAGGCTCGCCACGCGCTCTGGAGCGGAGTACGCGTTCACGGTGGCCGTCCAGGCCTGCGCCTCGAAGAACCGAGCAGCCATCAGGCGGATCAGTTTCATGGCGAGGTCCGGCTTGGTGTTCAGGAGTTTCTGGAGTTCGTTGCGCGGCAGCACGATCAGCACCGTGCGTTCCAGCGCCTCGGCCTGGGTGGGGCGGCGTTCCTCGGGTTGCAGCAGCAGTTCCCCGAAGGTGTCGTGCTGCCCGATGACGCCCAGGATGGCTTCCTTGCCGTTCGGGAAGAGTTTGCTGATCTTCACGAGACCGCTGCGCACGAAATACAGCGCGTCGGCGGGATCGTCCATGCGGTAGATGACCTCGCCGGGCTGGAAGGAACGGTAGGGCGTCGTCGCGGCCACGCGTTCCAGTTCGGCCAGTTCCAGGTCGGCAAACAATTCTGTTCGCTTCAGATGCCAGACCAGGCTCGGATAGTTCATGATCCGTTACAGGATACCCGAAAAGGTAAGCGAAAACGCAGATTATGCCGGGCGAGTCGGAACGCATAGCTGATTGCCTGGTCAGCCGTCATGAGAGAAATGAAGTCCGCGTGATCGGGCGTCCGGCACACGGCGGGTGGCCGGTGGGACGGGCGCGTGACTTTTGCCCCCAAAAGTTTTATACTCGGTTCAAATTGCGGTGCCGGGAAGCCACCTCCAGGGTGGAGTGTTCCCATCCGAGGAGGAGCGAAACCCATGCCCACGTACAAGGCCCCCCTGCGCGACATGAAATTTGTCATGACCGAACTGCTCGGTGCGGAGCAGCAGCTCCAGCAGATGCCCTATTACACCGGCAACGAGACCGCCGACGGCGACCTGATCGACCAGGTGCTGGGCGAGGCCGCCCGCTTCGTGGAGGGCGAACTCGTGGCCCTGAACCGCGTGGGCGATCAGGAAGGCTGCGTCCGCGACGAGCACGGCGAGGTCACCACCCCCACCGGCTTCAAGGCCGCCTACAGGAAGTACCGTGACGCCGGCTGGACGGCCCTGGACGCCGACCCCGCATACGGCGGACAGGGCATGCCGCACCTCGTCAGCAACGCCCTGGTCGAGATGCTGAACTCCGCGAACGTCGCCTGGGGCATGTACCCCGGCCTGAGCCACGGCGCGTACACCGCCCTGCACGCCGTCGGCAGCGACGAACTCAAGGATCTGTACCTGCCCAAACTGGTGAGCGGCGAGTGGACCGGCACCATGTGCCTGACCGAGCCGCACGCCGGCACCGACCTCGGCATCATCCGCACGAAGGCGACCGACAACGGCGACGGCAGCTACGCCATCACCGGCACCAAGATCTTCATCTCGGCCGGCGAGCACGACCTGACCGACAACATCCTGCACCTCGTCCTGGCACGCCTGGAGGGCAGCCCCCAGGGCACCAAGGGCATCTCGCTGTTCCTGGTGCCCAAGTACCTGCCGACTCCTGACGGCCGGCCCGGCGAGCGCAACGGCGTCGTGTGCGGCAGCCTGGAACACAAGATGGGCATCCACGGCAACGCCACCGCCGTACTGAACTTCGATGGCGCCAAGGGCTGGCTGGTCGGCGAGATCAACAAGGGCATGAACCACATGTTCATCATGATGAACGCCGCCCGCCTGGGCACCGGCCTGCAGGGCCTCGGCCTGGGTGAGGTCGCGTACCAGAACGCCCTGAGCTACGCCAAAGACCGCCTTCAGATGCGCCACGAACCGCGCGTGAATCCCGGCGAGGCGGCCGACCCGATCCTCGTGCACCCCGACGTGCGCCGCATGCTCCTGACCGGCAAGGCCTACACCGAAGCCGGGCGCGCCATGGCCATGTGGCTGGCCCTGAGCATCGACACCGAGCACCACCACCCGGACGAGGCCAGGCGGGCGGAAGCGGCCGATCTGGTCGCGCTGCTGACCCCCATCGCCAAGGCCTTCATGACCGACAACGGGTTCAACATCACGGTGCAGAGCCAGCAGGTGTACGGCGGGCACGGCTTCATCCAGGAATGGGGCATGGAGCAGTTCGTCCGGGACGCCCGCATCGGCCAGATCTACGAGGGCACCAACGGCATCCAGGCCCTCGACCTGCTGGGCCGCAAGGTGCTGATGGACGGCGGCAAGAAACTCCAGAAGCTCGCCGCCACGCTTCAGGACTTCGTCGACGAGCACGAGAGCGACGAGCACATCGGCGACTACGTGGGGCAGCTCGGCAAAGCCGCGCAGCAGCTCGGCAGCCTGACCATGGTCATCGGCCAGAAGGCCATGCAGGAGGGCGGCGCCGACGAGGTCAACGCCGCCGCCGTGGACTACCTGCGCTTCTTCGGGCACGTCGTGTACGGCTACCTGTGGGCGCGCATGGCGAAGATCGCGCAGGACAACATCGACGCGGGCAAGGATAAGGACGGCTTCTACCTGGCTAAGGTGCAGACCGCGCGGTTCTACTTCGCCAAGTTATTCCCCGAGACCAAGTCGCTGGCCGCCACCATCAAGGCCGGGAACGAGACCCTGGCCGTGGATGACAGAGCGGTGTTCGGCTGGGAACACGCCCTCGTGAACGCCTGACCCGGAGTGTGAAGGTCGCGCCCCTGCCCGTCATGGGTGGGGGCGTGTTCATGTGGTAGCGCTGACGGGGCCCTGTCCGCCACGTCGGGTGGCCGCAGGCGGGGGCCGTGCCCAGCGGAAGTGGCCCCTGACACGGCAACCCCCACCCCTTGTCCGTCGTATAAGTGGGTATGACCAAGCCGGTGAAAACGGAGACCGTGATCACGACCCAGCCCGTGGGTGACCTCGCGCCCAGACGGGTGTCCGGGGGGCACATCGCGCTGGCGACCGGGGGGAGCCTGCTGGGCCTGGTGGTGCTGGCGGGCGCGGCCGTGGCGCTGTTCCACGTGGCCATGACGACCGTGACCCTGGTGGCTTTCGGCGTGGCGGCGCTGGCCGTGCTGTTCCTGATGCCCGCGCTGATCCAGGCGCTCAGTGCCTCCCGCGTGCGGGCGAAGGAGGCCGTGGCACGTGCCATGCCGCTGGAGACCCTGATCGTGCAGCGCAAGCAGTTCGAGAACCTGATCACCGCCAAGGCGCAGCAGCTTCAGGAGGCGAACGGGCACCTCGCCGACTTCCAGCGCCTGATCGACGCGAACCGCAAGGACATGGATCCGGCCGACACCGCCCGCTGGGAACAGGATCTGCAGATCAGCAAGGACGCCTTCGCGCGCGCGCAGACGCACCTGACGGATCTCCGGTCGGATCTGGCCGAGTTCGACCGGCAGATCCAGAAAGCCCGCATCGACACGCAGCTCGCGCAGGCCAAGGGCAACGTCGCCTCGGCCCTGCAGCAGGCGAACCTGAGCGCCGAGGATCGGCACGTGACGGAAAGTGCCCTCTCTGAGATCGCTCGCCGCGCCGGTCGGAACGCGGAACTGCTCGATCAGGCCCTCACGGCCGGGCAGGACAGCAGCCGCGCCGGTCGCGGGGGGACGCCTTGAGCCGCTCGCGTCTGCTCGGGACGATCCTGTTCGTGGTGTTGCTGGCCTGCGTGGCCGTGGTTGTGCTCGACCAGATGGGCGTGTTCAGCGGCTCGCAGACCGCCGGGCCACCCGCCCCCTCGCCCAGCGCGCCCGCCGGCACCCCGACCAACGGCAGCGGCTACGGCGAACTGAAATGACCCTCACCTGGAGGAACGACGTGAAAGCACTGTCCCTGACCCTCGCCCTGACGCTCACCGCCGCGCAGGCCGCGCCCGCCACCTTCCTGAACGTCGCGACCGGCAGTTCCACCGGCACCTACTCGGCCATGTTCAAGAACATCGGCGTGCAGTGCGCGCAGAGCGCGTACCTCAAGGAACGCGGCACCAGCGGCAGCCTGGAGAACATCGACCTGCTGCTCAGCAACCAGGTCTCGCTGGCCTTCGTGCAGAGCGACGTCCTGAAGGCCAAGCAGCAGATCGACCAGGACGCCCGCGTGGACAACATCAAGGCCCTGTTGCCCCTGCACAACGAGGAAGTGCACCTGTTCGCCAAACCGGCGGTCGTGAAGAAGAACATCTTCGGAAAGACCACCACGACCGGCGTGACCACCTTCGCCGACCTGAAGAACAAGCGGGTCGCCGCGTGGGGCGGCAGCCTGATCACCGCGAAGGTGCTCAGCGCCAAGCTGGCCGTGCCGTACACCATCCTGAGCGTCAAGGACCGCGACGCCGCCTTCGCCGCCCTGAACGCCGGACAGGTCGACGCCATCCTGGCCGTGGTCGGTCAGCCTGCCCCCTGGGTGAAGGATCTCAATGGCGTGAATCTGGTGCCCGTGCCGTACACGGCGGCCCTCAGCGGCCTGTACTCCAGCGCCAAACTGCTGTACGAGAACATGGGCGCCGATGCCGTCCCCACCGTCGCCGTGCAGAGCGTCCTGGTGACCCGCGACTTCAAGACGGCCGACAAGAAGAAGATCCTGCTCGACTACCAGAAGTGCGCCATCAACCACCTCGTGAACCTTCAGGAAGACGAGGGCATGCACCCCAAATGGCAGGAAGTGACGTTCAAGACGTGGCCCTGGCCGCAGTACAAGTAACCAAGACAAGTAACCAGCGGGCGGAGGGCGTCTCCAGGTGGGACGCCCGTCTCCCTGCTGAACGCGCTGCCGGGTCGCCGGTGCGGGCGTCTGTGCCGTGCGCTGACACCGCACTCAGCCATCGTCAGCCCGCGCGTGGTACCACTACCGGTATGAGGTTCCCCGCTGCCCTCCAGTGCGCCCTGCTGGGTGTCCTGCTGGCCAGTCCGGCGTGGGCGGCCCCGGCCGGCCCGGATGTCGAGCGGGTGGCCGTGCGCGCCGCGCAGGCGCTGGACGGTGTGCTGCGCAGTTGCCCGGCGAGTTTCTCTAAGATCGGCACCGACGCGAAGGCGTGCGTCGGGGTGGGCGGCACCGTCGAGGAAGTGCGCGTGACGCTGGGCGCGGCCTTCTCGGGTGAGCTGTACGGCGTGTGGCGCAGCCGGGACGGGCAGGTCAGCGTGTTCAACTGGGTGGCGACCACGGCCGGGCACGTGTACCTGCGGGTGCAGCCGGATCCGGATGGCCGGGCGCAGTCCCTCGTGTACCTGGACGTTCCGCCGGACAGTAGCGGCAGCGCCAGTCCCGGGAGCGGGACGCAGCTCGGCAGCGTGACCCTGACGCCAGTGCCCGGCAGTGCTGGATCTCCGGCCGCGGATCCGGCCAGCACAGTTCCCCAGGCGCCGGCCGGCACGCCCGATGCGGGAACGGCTCCTGTCGCAGCCGACAAGGCCGGGGCGCCCGTGCCGTTCCGGCGCACGCTGGGAGTGGCCACGCCCCGGATGAGTGGCCCCGACGTGCTGGCCGTGCAGAACCGCCTGATCAGCCTGATGCGCCCGGCGCGGCCCGGGCGGGGGGACGGCTGGTTCGGGCCGGTCACGGCGGCGACCGTGCGGGCCTTCCAGGGCGCGAACGGCCTGCCCGTCACGGGGAAGGTCGACCGGGCGACGTGGGACGCGCTGTTCTCGGCGTCGGCGCGGCCTTACACGCCTCCGAAGACCTCCTGATCGGCGTGCTGCCGTCTGGTGGCCGGGGATGTGACAGTGCTGTGGGAGCCCCGGTGCTATGAGTGGGTCATGTCAGGTTCGTTGCGCGCCGCCGTTTCCTCCGTGCTGGTCGCAGGGAATGTGAGGGACGCCGGTCGGTTCTCACGCGCTGCTCGGCCAGAATGGGGAGTCATGAAGGGAACCGCCATCCTGCTCTCATCTGCGCTGCTGGTGCTGGGCGTGGCGTCGGCCCAGACGGTGACGCCGGTTCCGCCGGGCGCAGTCCCCAGCACTTCCACGCCACTGACCCTGACCGGCGTGCAGAACGCCACCTTCGGCCAACCCCGCTTCGGCAGTGCGGGCAGTATCACGCGGGTCGTCTTCGACCTTCAGGCGGGCGTGAGTTACACGCTCACGCCGACCTTCACGGGCCTGCGTATCGACGTGCAGGGCGCGCGGGTGCTGCCGTCCGTGGCGGCGCGTGCAGGCAGCAGTGTCAGCGAGTACCGGGCGGGGGGTGGTCAGGTCACGCTGATCACCCCCTTTCCCCTGTCCATGTCCGAGGGCTGGCGGGCCAGCGAGGCCACCCTCGCGACCGGCACCCGCGTCCTGATCTTGGAGATCGGCCCGACCCTCAGCGGCGGCCCCAGCGAGGCCCTGCAGGGCACGCTGCGGGCCGCGGCGACCACCACGCCGGAAGCCCAGGCGGTGCTCGACGCGCCCCTGCCCACGCCAGCCTCAGCCGTGACGCCGTCGGTCGCACCTGCGCCTGCGGCGTCCACGCCGGCGCTCACCACGCCGTCCGCACCGGCGACCACCCCGGTCACGGTCAATCTGCTCGACAGCGCCCCGCCCGGCGACTCGGTCACGCCCGCCCGCGCCGGCACCACCCTGCCCCCGGCCCCGGCCCTGCCCAGCCCGGATGCCGACCAGCCCAGTGCCCTGACCGGGCAGGTGCCGGGCCGCCCCGTGCCGGGGAGTCAGCTGGGCGCGCCCCGGATCGGGAAGAACCCAGGGCAGACCCGCGTGGTGCTGGAACTGCCGTCGGGCAGCACCTACCGCCTGGTGCCGGGCCCCCAGGGCCTGCGTCTGGATCTGACCGGCGTGGACACCGCGCCGCAGACGGCGCAGAACCTCAGTCCGGAACTGCGCTCCTGGCGGTACGAGAGCACGCTCGGTGGCGTGACCGTGACCCTGGTGACTGCGGCCCCCACCACCGCCCGCAGCGGCTGGCACGCGCAACTGCTCCCGCCCGGCACCGGAAGCGACCGTTCCCGGCTGGTGATCGACCTGTCACCCGCCCTGGCCGACCTGACCCCCCTGCTCCCGGCGGAGCGGCTGATCGCGGCCGTCCCACCGGTACCGGGCAGCAGCGGCCTGGCGATCCTGGCGCTCGTGCCGTCGTACGTGAAGCCGCGCGTGGTGCTCGACCCCGGACACGGCGGTTCCGATCCGGGCGCGGTGGGCTCCGTGGTGGAGAAACAGGTCACGCTGGACGTCGCCCTGCGCGTCCGCGACCTGCTGAGTGCCGCCGGCGTGGACGTCGTGCTGACCCGGGACAGCGACCGGGAACTGAACGCCACCAAATCCACGGATCTGGAACTGCGTGCCGGGATGGGCACGCCCGGCACCCAACTGTTCGTGAGCATCCACGTGAACGCCATGGAACCCCGCAACGCCCTGCGCGGCTACGGCGTCGAGACGTGGTGGAACCCGAACCATCCGCGATCCAGCGCCCTGGCCGGACTGCTGCAACGCGACGTGGTCGAGGCGACCGGCGCGTTCAACCAGGGCCTCAAGAACAGCCAGTCGCTGTCGGTGCTGCGCAACAGCCGCATTCCTGCCGCGCTCGTCGAGATCGGGTACACCAGTCACCCGGTGGACGGCCTAAACCTGAAGGACACCAATTACCTCGACCGGGTCGCGGTGGGCATTGCGCAGGGCATCCGCGAGGCGCTGGTCACGGGCGTGACCGCCAGCGGGCGCTGACGTGCAGGGCGCCTTCCAGGCAGGCATCCTGGCGCTGGTGGCCCGCATTCCCGCCGGACGCGTCATGACCTACGGGCAACTGGCCCTGCTGGCCGGCGCTCCCGGCGCGGCGCGGCAGGCGGGCCAGGTCATGAACGGCCTGACAGCCGAGACGGCCCTGCCCTGGCACCGCGTGATCAACGCTCAGGGCCGCGTCAGCACCTACAAGGTGGGCACCGGCGACCTCCAGGAACAGCTGTTGCGCGCCGAGGGCGTGGCCTTCGACGAGACCGGGCGCTGCGACCTGGCCACCCTGCAATGGTGGCCGGAAGGAACGCCCGCTGCCCCCCCCGATCCTCTCTTCTGATCGCGGCCGGGTGCCCCGGATCACGTCGGGGCCAGTCCGAGCAAAACGTCCCCCAGCACGCGGCGTATGCTGGACGCATGAACAGAATGCCGCAGCGGAATGCTGGAGATGTGCTGTCCTGGGCCCTGGGCGTCACCGTGGGGGGCATCCTGGGAGCCGCCCTGCTGATCGCCACGCCCATCATGATGCGCCAGGCCGCCAAGACGGGCACCGCCGCCACGACCGAGACCGCCACGGCCACGCCGGCCGCGGCTGCGCCCACTCCAGCTCCCGAGCAGGCCTCGACCTCGGCCGCCACGCCCGCCGACTCCAGTGCCATGGCTGCCGGGGATGCGAAGGCGGGAGCGACGGTGTTCGCCAGCAACTGCGCGGGCTGTCACGGCGCCGCGGCCAAGGGTGGCGTCGGCGCCAACCTCACCACTGCCGACGGCCCCAAGGCCTGGACCGACGCCCAGATGATCACCGCCCTGCGCGAGGGCAAGACCCCCCAGAAGACCCTGAATACCATCATGCCGCGCTTCACGGCCGCGCAGGTCAGCGACACCGACATCGCCAACATTCACGCCTGGATCAAGTCCCTGAATTGAGTCCCGAGTCGCCGTCTGATTCTGGTGGGCGGGCGCCGTGCCGGAGGGCCAGAACCAGACGCCGCAGGTCGTCCCGGTCATCGTCGGCCACGCGGCACACCAGTCGCCAGCGTTCCGGCAGCACGGGAGCCGCCCCGGGCAGCAGGTTGCGCACGCGGCCTGCGGCCAGCGCGTCGTCAGCCGCGAAGCGTGGAGCGAGCGTGGCCCCCAGGCCCAGTTCCACCGCCCGCACCACGGCGCGCAGGTCAGGCGCGACCAGGGCCGGCGCCGCCGCGAACCGCACGCCCAGCGCCTGACTGAACAGGCGCCGCGTGACCGGCAGTTCCACGCTGGAACTCACCCAGGGCCGCGCGTTCAGCCACGCGCCCAGCGCGGCCGGAGTGGGTGGTGACCAGTCCGGGGGGCCGATCAGCAGGAACTCCATGTCCGCCACAGCGTGTTCCGTCAGCGCGCGGCCCGGCGGGGGCAGGGTCGTCAGCGCGGCATCCAGCGTGCCCGCCTCCACCAGGCCCAGCAGGTCGCGTGGCGGCCCAAGGGTGGCGCTGATTGACAATTCCAGCCCCGGCAGACTCGGCAGGATGAAGCCGTGCAGGAATTCCGCGGTGCAGCCCAGCCGCAGCGGCCCGGGTGGCGGCGCGGCGATCCGCAGGGCACGCGCGGCCCGGTCGAGCCGATCCACGCTGTCCGCCACCTGCGCGTACAGCACCTTGCCGCGCTCGGTGGGCGTCACGCCGCGCGGCGTGCGCGTGAACAGCCGCTCGCCGACCCGCGCCTCCAGGGCCGCCAGTTGCGCGCTGACCGCCGGTTGCGTCAGGTGCCGTTCGCGGGCGGCGCCACTTACGCTGCCCGTGCGGTACACCGCGACGAACACCCGGAACGCGTCCAGTGAAGCCATCAGGTCTCCTTATACCGCCTGATCCTTTCCCTGATTTGAAGTGATGCCCGGCGCGGGCGCACGCTCCGTCCATGAGCGACCGGATCTCCAGCGCCCCGACGGACAGTGCCCAGCAGTTCAACGCGCACGCCGACAAGTACGCCGCCAGCGAGGTTCACCGCTTCGGCGCGAGCCTGCCGGTGCTGCTGGACTTCGCCGCACCGACCCTGGACGACGTGGCCCTGGATGTCGCGACCGGCACCGGCAACACCGCCCTGGCCCTCGCCCCGCACGTCGCCCAGATGACGGGCCTGGATCTGGCCGAGGGCATGCTCGCCCACGCCCGTGACCGCGCCGCGCGCGAGGGCATCGCCAACGCGGACTTCATCGTCGGCAGCGCCGAATCCATTCCCTTCCCGGACGCCGCCTTCACGCTCGTCACGTCCCGGCACGCCCCGCACCATTTCCGCGACCTGGGCCGATTCCTGGCCGAGGCCTTCCGGGTGCTGAAGCCCGGCGGCCGCCTCGTGATTGCCGACCAGATCAGCCCCACGGCGCACCTCCAGCCATGGATCGACGCCTACCAGCGGCGGCGTGATCCCAGCCACGACCAGCAGCGCACCGTGCAGGCATGGCGAGAACTGGCGGAACGGGCGGGGTTCCCCTGGGCCGGGGAGACCCTGGTGCCCTACCGCCTGGATTTCGCGTGGTGGACTGCGCAGAGCGGCAGCACCCCGGAGACCGTGCAGGCGCTGCGCGACCTGGTGGCGACCCTGACCCCGGACGAGCAGGCCGCCATCGGCGCGGAGTTCGATGCCGAGGGACAGCTCACCGCGCACGTCGATCAGATGATGGTGGTGCGGCTGGAAAAAGCCTGACGATCCCTGCTCCTCAGCCCTTGTCGCCCACGTGGATCGCCGCGATGCCGAAGGTCAGCAGGCGGTAGCGGGTGCGGAAGCCCGTGGCGCGCATCAGCTGCGCGAGCTGTTCGGGTGGCGGGAAGGCCAGCACACTTTCCGGCAGGTAGGTGTACGCGCCCGCGTTCCCGCTGATCAGCCCGCCGATCCGGGGCAGCACGTGCTGGAAGTACACGCGGAACACGCTGCCCAGCAGGCCCGGACGTGGCGGGGGAAACTCCAGGATCACGGCCCGCCCGCCCGGCGCGAGCACCCGCCAGAATTCCGCCAGTCCCTGGGCGTAATCCGCGAAGTTCCGGAAGCCGAAGGCACACGTGACCGTGTCGAAGCTGCCGTCCGGATAGGGGAGATCCAGGGCGTCACCCTCCTCCAGGCGGATGTCAAGGTGCCGCGCCGCCGCCTTCTGACGGCCGATGGCGAGCATCTCGGGGACGAAGTCGGAGCCGATCACGTCCACCTGCGGCGCGCGGGCCTTGAGTTCCAGGGCGAAGTCGGCGGTGCCGGTCGCCACGTCCAGCAGCCGCTTCGGGTCGAGGGCCAGCGCTTCCGACGCGGCCGCCCGCCGCCAGCCCCGGTCCACACCGAGGCTCAGCACCCGGTTCAGGAGGTCGTAGCGGGGCGCGATGCTGGCGAACATGGCCTGCACGTCCTGGCCCTTGTCCTGCTTGTCGCCCACGGGCGGCCGGTTGGTCATGGGGCCGATGATAGAGGGCGCAGGCCGGGACGCATGGCATGCCCCCAGACCATCAGCGCCGGGCCAGGTTCAACACTCCGGCCGGGGTGGACGTGAAGCCGCACGCGGCGTAGAAGGCCGTCAGGTGCGGCTCGAAGTCCACATGCAGCCACTCCACGCCACTGTGCTCGCGGGCGGCCTGTGCGGCCCGCTGCACGAGGGCCACGCCGATCCCGCGCCGCTGCCACTCCGGATGAACGGTCGTGTCGAGCAGGAAGGCATGCACGCCGCCGTCCCAGGCGACATTCACGAAGCCGACCAGCGCGTCGCCGTCGAAGGCCGTGATCCACGTCAGGCTGCGCTCCAGCACCAGCCGCCACGACGATCCATCCGACCTGCCGCCCCACGCAGCCTGCCGGAGCATGCCCAGCGCGGCCAGATCCGGCCACTCGCGCACCCGGTACGCGATCAGGAGATGATCCCCAGCGCCCGCCCGACCTCCGCATAGGCCTGGAGGGCATGGTCCAGATCGTCCTGGGTGTGCTCGGCGGTCACGATGTTGCGGATCCGGGCGAGGCCCCTTGGCACGGTGGGGAAGCCCAGGCCCACGGCAAACACGCCCCGCTCGAACAGCAGGCGGCTCGCCTCGAACGCGGCGGACGCCTCGCCGAAGATGACGGGCGTGATGGGCGTGGTGCTACCGAAGGTGTCGAAGCCCAGGGCCTTGAGCTCGGCCTTGAAATACCGCGTGTTGTCCCACAGGCGTTCCATCAGCGTCGGGTCGCGCTGCACCTCGTCCAGCGCGGCGCTCAGGGCACCCACCGTGGCGGGGGCCTGGGCGGTGCTGAACAGGTACGGCCGGGCGCGGTTGATCAGCAGCTCGCGCAGATCGGCGTGCCCAGCCGCGTAGCCTCCCACGCCGCCCCACGCCTTGCTCAGCGTACCCACCTGGATCACGTCGTCGGCGTACTCGAAGCCGAAATGGTGTACGGTGCCGCGACCTTGCGCGCCCATCACGCCGCTGCCGTGCGCGTCGTCCACGTAGGTGACCGCGCCGTACCTGCGGGCGACCGCCACCAGCCGGTCGAGCGGGGCCACGTCGCCGTCCATGGAGAACACGCCGTCGGTCACGACCAGCTTGAGGCCGTCCGTTTCATGTTCCGTCAGCAGGCGTTCCAGATCGGCGGGGTCGGCGTGCTGATAGACCTTCTTCGTCGCCTTCGTCAGGCGCAGGCCGTCGATGATGCTGGCGTGGTTCAGCTCGTCGCTGATCACCAGATCACCCTCCTTCAGCAGGGCGCCCAGCACGCCCTGGTTGGTGGTGAAGCCGCTGTGCAGCACCAGCGCGCTGCCCGTGTGCTTGAAGGCCGCGACCTGGGCCTCGAACTCCTCGTGGATCCGCAGTGTTCCGGCAATCGTCCGCACCGCGCCGGCCCCCGCGCCCCACCGCTCCAGGTACTCGGCGGCTTTCGCCTTCAGGGCCGGATGGTCTGCGAAGCCCAGGTAATTGTTGCTGGCGAGGTTCACGACCTCCCGCCCGTCCACGCGGGTGCGGGCGCGGCTGGCACTGTCCAGCACGCGGGGATGGATCAGCAGCCCGCTCTCCCGCAGGCTGCCCAGTTGGGCACTCAGACGCTCGGACAGGCTCGTGGACATACCGGCAGTGTAGGGGCGCCCGCACCTCCATGTCCGTGAGAGAAGGACGCCGGGTTCAGGCGCCGGCGAGTTCCTTGCGGGCGGCGAGGACGATCTCCTCATTCGTGTACGCGTGTCCGGCGATGCCCCAGCCGCCATCGGGCGATTCGGTGAGAGTGACCCACGTGCGCGCGGCGAGCGTGTCGTCCCCGGCGGCCTGCGCGACGAGCTGCGTCAGTTCCTGCACGACTCCGAGTTGCTTGGCCCGGTCGAGCGTGCCCACGGGGGTGAGCACCTGCACGCGCACCATGCGGCGATCTCCGCCCGCCGTGCCGAAGGCGTCCGGGTCGAGTTCGTGGATGAATGCGGCGGTGTTGTCGCGGAACAGGGCCAGATCCGGCACGCCCTCCCAGCGCATCACGGCCTGCGAGAGGGCCACGGCGAGGGCATGCTTATCGGCGAACAGGCCGGCGGGTGCGGTGACATCGATCATGGGCATGGTGGTCTCCTTGAATGGGGTGACTTGCGGTAGTGGGAGTGCAGCGTTCAGGTGCCTTCGGTCACGGGCTGGGCCGCGGACGGAACCGCGTGGCTCGAGAGTCCGGCCCACACTCCTGCCGCGCCAACGAGCACCACGAGGCCAATCACCAGGGTCGCGCTGTGCAGGCCGGTCAGGAAGCCCACGCTGCCGTCGCCGCTGCGGGCGATCAGGGCGCCCCAAGCGGCGATCCCGAGGGCGACGCCCATCTGCCGCATGGCGGAGAGAATGCTGGACGCCTGGCTGGCCTGCGCGGCCGGGGCGCTGCCGACGGTCGCGGTGGTCAGGGCGCTGTTCGCGAAGCCGGTGCCCACGCCCATGACCAGGAATTCGGCGGCCAGGATCAGCGGGGACGCGCCCAGGCGCAGGCTGAGCACCAGCAGCAGGCCCACGCCGATCAGTGCCAGGCCGCCCGCGCCGACGCCGCGCACGCCGATCTGTGAGATCAGCCGCCCGCCGAGCGGGGACGCCACGCCGATCCCGATGGGAAACAGCGCGGTGATGATGCCGGCGCGGGTGGCGGAGTAGTGCTCGGTGCCCTGGAGAAACAGCGTGATGAATACCAGCAGGCCGAAGGGCCCGAACGAGGCGAGCAGTGAGCCGACGTTCGCGGTGGTGAAGGCGCGGTTGCGGAACAGGGTGAGGTCGACCAGCGGGTGCGGACTGCGGGCCTCCACGGCCAGGAACAGCGCGGAGGCGAGCAGGGCGGTGCCCACGCAACCGAGTACCGGTACCGAATTCCAGCCGAGCACGTTGCCCTGGGACAGTCCGTAGGCGAGCGTGGCGAGGGCCGTGACCGCCAGGAGCAGGCCAGGGAAGTCGATGGGCCGGGGCCGGGGGAGGGCCAGTTCACGGGTGCGCAGGGCCGTGAAGAGCAGCGTGCCCAGCGCGGCCACGGCCACCGTCCAGAACACGGCGGCGGAGCCGAGCGTGTCGATGATCGTGCCGCCCAGCAGGGGCCCCACGGCGATGCCCAGACCGGACACGCCGGCCCACAGGCCGATGGCGCGGGCGCGGGCGGCGCCGTCCGTGAAGGCCAGCGTGAGCAGCACCAGGGTCGCGGGCTGGATCACGGCAGAGCTGAGGCCCTGGAGGGCCCGTCCGGCCAGAAGCACGCCAAAGCTGGGGGCCAGGGCGCTGATGATGGCCCCGACCACGCCCAGCGTCAGGCCGGCGAGCAGCACGCGCCGGAAGCCGAAGCGGTCGCCGAGCAGACCGCCTGCGAGCAGCATGGCCGCGAAGACGATGTTATACACGTTCGCCACCCACGGCACATCGTGCGGGCCGACGCCGAACACGCGGCCCAGCGTGGGCAGCGAGGGATTCACGATCGAGACGTTCAGCATGACCACGATCACCGCCAGAGAACTGGCCGTCAGGATGGCCCGCTGGAGCGAGGGGGATGCAGGGTCGGGGGCGGCGCGGGCAGTGGTCATACCACAGAGTATGACGACCATCATATAAATGGAAGTGGGGGGAGGGCCATGACAGCAAGACTCACCCCATAGACAGGGTGAGCCCCAGTTTTGGAAGGCGTCTAGTCGGTACGGCTGGGCGTGTGCTGCCGCATCAGCCCGTCGCGGGTGGCCTTCAGCAGCTCGTCGCTCAGGGTCGGGTCGGACACGGCGCGCGACAGGGCCAGCGCCCCCACCATGCCGGCCAGGGTCGCCAGGGCGTCGGCACGGCGGGCCGCCGCATCCGGCGCGGTGGACAGCTCACTCATGTCGGCGATCAGGCGTTCCAGGGAACCGGTCAGGGCGCCACGCACCGCTTCCGGCTGCCGGGCCACCTCGCCGCTCAGGGTCGGCAGCACGCAGCCCGTGGCCGGATGATCGCGGTGCGCGCGGTTCACGTACCCGCGCACGACGCCCGCCAGTCCCTCGCCAGCCTCGCGGGCGGCCTGAACCCTGGGGTGCACGCTCGCCTCCAGGCTGCCCGCGAGAACCTCACCCACCAGATCGTCCTTGCTCTGGAAGTGCGCGTAGAACCCGCCGTGCGTGAGGCCGGCCCGGCCCATCACGCGGGCAATGCCCACGCCGTCGATGCCCTCGGTCTTGAAGGCCTCGGTGGCCGCCTGCACGATCCGCTCGCGCGTCTGCTGGCGATGGTCTTTCGGGTAGCGTGCCACGCTGCATCCTCCTGGAATCCGGCCGTTCGGGGTGCCCACCGTTCAGCCGGGGCGCCTCCAGCATATGACGGCCGTCATATCACCACCGTGACCCCCATGACGGGGCCGGCGTCCACTACCCCCCCACGTGCACGATCGGCCGCCGGTCGCGGTCGGGCTCCGCGCGGCGCAGGATCTCCCGGGTGAGGGGCGGCACATCCCCCCGGCCTCCGATCACGAAATCCAGCGCCAGCGGCAGCGGACTGCTCTCGGTCCAGCGCATGTACACCTGCGGCGGTGCGCCCTTCCCGCGCAGGTGCAGCATCACGGCCGCAATGGTGTTCGGCACGCTGGAGCCCGTCGCCTTGAGCACCCCGTACGGCCCCACCTGGAAGCCCGTGACCTCCACCACGTCCGTGAACTCGCTCGCGTCGTCCACCTCGACCTCCAGGAAGATGAACGGCTGCTCCGGCGGGAGGTGCACCATCTGCCGGACGCGCATCTCCTGTTTGCGGTACTCGTCCTCCGACGACCGGCCCGGATAGTGCGACACCAGCCGCAGCGGCCGGATCGGGGAGGACTTCAGCAGCCGGATGGCGGACTCGTCGAGCTGCACGCTGCTGACCCGCAGCTCGAAGGAACGCGACACCCGCGAGCTGATCCCCACGGCCAGCACCAGCACGATGAACAGCGCCGCAATGTACAGGCCCTGCGGATTGCTGAGGATCGTCACGGCACTCGTGTACACGAAGATCGCGCTGATGACCCCGAAGGCCCACGCCCCGAACCGCTGCCCCTGACGCGCCGCGCTGAGCGCCACCGCGACCGCCGCGCTGGTCATCATGGCCAGCACGCCTGTGGCGTAGGCGGCCGCCTGGTTGTCGACGTTGGCGCGGAAGGCCAGGGTCATCAGGACGCAGAGCAGCACGAACAGCAACACCAGCGGCCGGTGCGCGCGGCTCCACTCCGGGGCCATGCCGTAGCGGGGCAGGTAACGGGGCACGATGTTCAGCAGGCCCGCCATGGCCGACGCCCCCGCGAACCACAGGATGCTGATGGTGCTGACGTCGTAGGCGGTGCCCAGCAGCCCGCCCAGGTGCTCGTGCGCCAGGTACGCCAGGGCGCGGCCGTTCGCCTCTGCTCCCGGCTGGAACAGCGGCGCGGGAATCAGCAGGGTCGTGACCAGACTGCTGGCGATCAGGTACACGCTCATCAGCAGCGCGGCCGTGGTCAGCAGCTTCTTGCCGTTGCGGATCCGTCCGACCGGCTGGGCCTCCGTGTCGCCCGGATCGCCCTTGATCAGCGGCATGACCACCACGCCCGTCTCGAAGCCTGACAGGCCCAGCGCCAGCTTTGGGAACACCAGCAGCGCCGCCCCGATCACTGCCAGCGGCGACGCGTACCCGTGGCGCAGCGCCCCCAGCCAGTCGCCGATCACGTGCGGCTGCTGGGCGATCAGCACGAAGCCCTGGCCGATCACGACCGCACTGAGGCTCAGGTACACCGCCACCAGCACCACCGCGATCCCGATCGCCTCCTTGAAGCCCTTCAGGAACACCATGCCCAGCAGCAGCACCAGCAGCAGCGTCACCCCGACCTCGTGCCCACCCACCAGCGGTTTCAGGAACGGGTTTTCCGTGATGTGCGCCGCCGCGTCGGCCGCCGACAGCGTGATCGTGATGATGAACCCCGTCGCCACGAAGCCGATCAGGGTCAGCACCAGGAACTTGCTCGGCCAGTAGGTCAGCAGCCGCTCCAGCATGCTGATCGACCCGTCGCCGTGCGGACTCTGCTCCGCCACCCGGCGGTACATGGGCAGTGCCCCCAGCAGCGTGACCAGCACCAGCACCAGGGTGGCGACCGGGGAGAGCACGCCCGCCGCCAGCGCCGCGATCCCCGGCTGGTACCCCAGCGTGGAGAAGTAGTCCACGCCGGTCAGGCACATCACCTTCCACCACGGGTGGGTGTGGTGCTGCGCCTGCGCCTTCCGCTCCGGCTCGTAGAAGCCCTCGGTGTCCTGCGCAGGTTCTTCCTGTACCAGCCAGCGGGAAACGTCCTCGATGATGGGGTGGGGCGCACGCTTGGCTGAAGGCATTCCGGGTACAGTATCCACCTAGTTCGTGCCCTGCGCGCCGCACCTCCATAGGGTGGGTACGGTTCCGGTGGTGCCCGCCCGGATGGCCTGCCGGCGTGCAGGCGGCGCGGAAGGTCGTCCTGGGCTTCCTGAGAGGTCAAGTCTGAGAGAACCACGGCAAACCGGGAGATCCTTGCGGACACTCCCGGTTCACACTGCTGTTATTACTGGCTGGTCTCTGGCGTGGGCAGGTGCAGCGTCGTGCGGTTCAGGGTGCTGCTGCTCAGCGTGCGCTGGTACGTGGTCTGGTTCTCGGGCAGGAACACGAAATGCTCGGCGCGCGACCAGCCGCTGCTCAGCGTCCAGGTCTGGTGCATGTCCGGCGTGGCCGTCGTGAAGTCCACCGTGACGGCCGCACTCGCGTACGCCACCCGGTCATGACTGAGCACGGCCAGATCCTCGCCCGCCTCCCGCGTACCGTTGGTGTTCTTGTCCTGCCACATCAACCAGTGCAGCAGCAGCACCTTCGCGGTCGGCGTGCTGATGGTCGGCGTTCCGGTCACTCCGGCGGGCAGCAGGGACGCGACCGGCTGCGCCTTGGCCTCCGTGGTGGCCCCCGCCCATTTCGCCGGATCGACCTCTGCCGACGTGCTGCCGGAGGGCACGCTGATTTGGTAGACGCTCTCGCCGGCGTCGGTCAGCAGGTTCAGGTAGGCGTTCCCCGGCGCGGCCGGGAAGCGCACCTCCGCGCCCGTGGGCAGCGGCGGCCGCCCTCCATTCGGTGCCCCGGACGACGCGCTGCACGCCATCAGGCCCAGCGGCAGCACGCCCAGCATTCCCACCATCAAAACCCGCTTCATTTCAGACCTCCGCGCACACCCATGCTCGTCAGGCGATCACTGCTCGCATGCATCCGGATCGAGATTCCGAGATCCGCCGTCGGCACCGAGTTCATGGTCACCAGGAACCGGTTCGGCGTGTCCGTCGGCTGCAAGACCTCATGCCGCACCAGACTCCACCCCAGGGCCCGCGTGCCCGATTCCATCGACCGGCCATCCGGGCTGGTGAACGAATACGTGAACGGGGTGTTCGCGTAACTGTAGATGTCGTGCGTCAGGTACAGCTCCTCGGTGCTTTCCGGCGAACCGTTGCCGTTCGTATCGCGAAACAGCGTGAAGTACACGTTGCAGGTCTTGACGGTGTCCGGCGACACCACCACGCTTTGCATCCCCCTGGCATCCCCGGTCTTGAACGCCGAGATACACAGCGGATTCGACTTCAGGGTGTTCAGGCTGTCCGCGTACAGGCTCAGGGTGGCCGTGTTCGACGAACTCACGTAGCCGCTGGTCAGCACCTTCACGGTCGTGACCGCCCCGGGACTCGCCTGCTCGAAGTAGATCGCCGCCAGCCGCAGGTTCGCCGAGCCCGACGTATCCGGGAATGAAAACGTCAACGTGGTCGGCGGCACGTACGGCGGATACGAACCGGGACACGCTGTCAACAGGGTCAGCAGGCCTACACCGACTCCGGCCACCCTCACCGACCTTCCAATACTGGATGTATTCACACTTCAAGAGTAAACGCCCCACGCCACGGACGCAGGAAGGTTTGAGCGGAACTGACCGGTATCTGACCCAGGGCAGAGTTCTCCGCCCACTCGCCGTTCCAGGGGTGTGGCAAAACCCTCGGGCCGCCCCGAGGGTTCCATCGCTGTCCACTCCGCTCCGCCTTTCAGGGGCGATTACCGGTTCATGATATGAATCGCCTGCTTGTGCACGGCCTCGGCGGCCTCCAGCACGCTCTCGCCCAGGGTCGGGTGGGCGTGGATGGTCAGGGCGATGTCGCTGGCGGTCGCGGCCATTTCGAGGGCCAGCCCGGCCTCGCCGAGCAGGTCGCTGGCGTGCGGCCCGACGATGTGCACGCCCAGCAGCAGATCCGTGTCTGCCTCCACGACCATCTTCACGAAGCCGTCTGTGGCTTGCAGGGTCATGGCGCGGCCCGAGGCGCTCAGCGGGAACACGCCGGTCTTGACCGTGTAGCCCTTGTCTTTGGCTTCCTGCTCGGTCAGGCCCACCCAGGCGAGTTCCGGGCTGGTGTACACGACGCCGGGGATGGCGACGGCGTCCTGCTCGGCGGGTTTGCCGGCGATGACCTCGGCGGCGACCAGTCCCTCCTTCATGGCCTTGTGCGCCAGCATGGGGTTGCTGGCGACGTCGCCGACCACGTAGATATGCGGGACGTTGCTGCGCTGGCGGCTGTCAGCCGGGATGAAGCCGCGCTCCGTGACGGTCACGCCCGCCGCCTGGGCGTTCAGACCGTCCGTGCGAGGACGGCGGCCCACGGCGACCAGCACGCGGTCGAACACCTCGGTGGTCTTCTCGCCGGTCTTCACGTTCTCCAGCTCGACGTGGATGCCGTCGTCTTTCTTCTCGGCGCGGTTCGCCTTGGTCTGCACGGCGATCTCGATGCCCTGCTTGGTCATGATCTTCGAGAATTCCTTGACGGCGTCGGCGTCCGCGCCGGGGATCACGTTCGGGAGGAACTCGATGACTTTGACCTTGCTGCCCATGTTGTTGTACACGTGCGAGAACTCGAAGCCGATCACGCCGCCGCCCACGCACAGCATCCGCGCGGGCACCGGATCCGGCATGACCAGCGCGCCCGTGGAGTCCACGATGCTGACCTGATCCACGTCCAGGCCCGGCAGTTTCGCGGGCTCGCTGCCGGTGGCGATGATGAAGTTCGCGGCCGTGTAGGTCTTGTCGCCGACCGTCACGGTGTGGTCGTCCACGAAGCTGGCCTGCCCGATCAGGTGCGCGACCTTGTTCGCCTTGAACAGTGCGCCCACCCCGCCCGTGAGTTTCTTGACGATCCCGTCCTTCCAGCCGTTCAGCTTGGCGATGTCGAGCTTCTGCTCGCCGAAGGTCAGGCCGAAGTCGGCGGCGTGCCGCGCGGCGGCGATCTGCTCGCCCGCGTGCAGCAGCGCCTTGGTGGGAATGCAGCCCACGTTCAGGCACACGCCGCCCACGGCTTCCCGTTCGGCGCAGGCGACCTTCAGGCCCAACTGCGCGGCGCGGATCGCGGCGTGGTACCCGCCGGGGCCCGCACCGATCACGAGCACGTCGTAGTCATAGGATTTCATCATGCCGGCAGTCTAGCGCCAGCCCCCCTGGGCCGTCACTGACTCATCAGCCTAGCTGGACACGCGGCATTCACAACCCGTGGTGGTCAGTGGCCGGGATCAGTTGACCAGTTCCGCCCGGATCGGCACGACCGTGGTGAAGTCCCCGACCATCCGGCCGTGGTGCAGGCGCGGCGTGCCGGTGATCTGCACCTCGATCTCGCTGCCGTCCACGCGCTTCAGGCGGGTGCGGTAGGTGTCGCTGTGGCCCTGGTGCCGGACATCCCGCGCGCGTTTCAGGTGGATGTGGTCCTCGTGGACGGTGAAGTCGAAGGGGGTGCGCCCGACGATCTCCGAGACGGGCAACCCCAGCAGGTCGGCGTAGGCGCTGTTCACGTACACGTAGCGCCCGCCGTTGTCCAGCACGGTCAGGCCGTGATCGACGCTCTCCATGATCTGCCGGGCGAAATCCAGTTCCTGCTCATAGGATTCCTTGAGCAGCCGGTGGTCGCGCACCACGTTCACGACCCGCAGGGCCAGCCACGCCGCGCCCAGCTGCACCAGCAGCAGCGGGAGCAGCACCCAGTACGCGGCAGGCCTGGGCACCAGCAGCACCACGAGAAAGCTGTCGAGGGCCAGCAGCGAGAAGAGCGCATACGCTCCCCGCAGCTCGAACAGACCCGGCTTCATGCTGCATTCTTCACTGAAAGGACTGACATCCGTCTTACACAAACCTTACGAAAGACATGAGATTGCCCTGAAGTTCATGGTGAACTGCTCCTGTCGTGGTTCGTCGGCAGGGGCGCCGCACACGTCACAGCGTGCCACCACGCCCCGCCCTATCCTGTGGGCATGACCGCGCCCGAGCCGACCCCCCCCCAGACCGGGCCCCACATCCACCTCCCGGACGGTTCCTGCTGCAAACCCACCAAATTCGCGCACCTGCACCAGCACACCCAGTACAGCCTGCTGGACGGCGCGGCCAAACTCAAAGACCTGCTGAAGTGGGCCAAGGAGGTCACGCCGCAGGGCCAGACTCCGGCACTGGCGATGACCGACCACGGCAACATGCACGGCGCGGTGCATTTCTACAACTACGCCCAGAGCATGCAGGTCAAACCCATCATCGGCTACGAGGCGTACGTGGTGCCGGGCGAGGGCACCCGCCGCGACCGCACGCGCGGCCAGGACGGCGAGAAGGGCATCTTCCACCTGACGCTGCTGGCCCGCGATTTCGAGGGGTACCAGAACCTCTGTCGCCTGAGCAGTCGCGGGTACACCGAAGGGTATTACTACAAGCCCCGCATCGACCACGAACTGCTGCTGGAGCACCACAAGGGCGTGATCGCGTTTTCCGGCTGCCTGGGCAGCGAGGTACAGCAACTGCTGCTCCAGGGCCGCGAGGACGACGCGAAAAAGCGCCTCACGTGGTACCGCGACCTGTTCGGTGAGAACTACTTCATCGAGATCCAGGATCACGGCCTGCCCGAGCAGAAGCGCAACAACCCCATCCTGAAGGCCTGGGCGAACGAGCTGGGCATCGGGATGGTCGCCACGAACGACGGGCATTACGTCAAGAAGACCGACGCGACCGCGCACGAGACGCTGCTGGCCATCCAGACGAAGGCGACGCTGGCCGACGAGAACCGCTTCAAGTTCCCCTGCGACGAGTTCTACGTGAAGGATCTGGACGAGATGCAGAAGGCCCTCCCGCTGGCCGAGTGGGGCGCGGAGGTCTTCGACAACACTGCCCTGGTCGCGGACATGTGCAACGTCGAGCTGCCGGTGGGCAAGAAGCGTGTGTACCAGATGCCCGCCCTGCCCATTCCGGAAGGCCGCACGATGGCCGAGGAACTGCGCGTGCAGACCTACGCCGGGAGCCTCAGGCGCTACCCGCACCATGTGACCGAGGCGCTGTTGCGCGAGTACGCGGCGAGAAGCCTGGCCGCGCTGGAACCGGAGGAACGTGAGCGGGTCACGCGCCGCACGAACGGCTGCGACGCCCGCACCTGCGACCTGGACACGCTGCTGATCCTGATCGCCTTCATGGGCAGCGAGTGGGAGGCGCGCGGCAAGGCCGCCGGCGAGAAGTACACCAAGTACCCCGCGCTGGAGGTCATGGAGCAGGGCGCCGAGGCCGGGCCGCTCCCCGACTATGCCTGTACCGACTGGCAGCGCAGCCAGGGCGAGGCGAGCGACACGGCCATTCAGCTCGATCCCGGCAGCGAGGAGGAGACCACCTGCCGCGCCCACCACCGGCATGCGCTGGTGCTGCTGCGCCGCGCCGAGTACGAGCTGTCGGTCATCAACAACATGGGCTTCCCCGACTACTTCCTGATCGTCGCGGATTACATCAACTGGGCCAAGGATCAGGACATCAGCGTAGGGCCGGGGCGTGGGTCGGGCGCCGGCTCGCTGGTCGCCTATGCCATGCGGATCACGAACCTCGACCCGCTGGAGTTCGAACTGCTGTTCGAGCGCTTCCTGAACCCGGACCGGATTTCCATGCCGGACTTCGATATCGACTTCAACGACGCCCGCCGCATCGAGGTCATCCAGTACGTGCAGGACAAATACGGGGAAGACCGCGTGGCGCAGATCGCCACCTTCGGGACGATGGCCAGCAAGGCGTGTCTGAAGGACGTGGCGCGCGTGATGAGCCTGGAGTACGCCAAGGTGGACAAGGTCTCCAAGCTCATTCCCATCAAGTTCGGCAAGAGCTACTCGCTGGAACAGGCGCGCGACTCCGTGCCGGACATCCAGCAGTACCTCGCGGAAGACCCGGAACTGCTCAAGGCCTACGAGTTCGCGCAGCAGCTCGAAGGGCTGACCCGCCACGCCTCGGTGCACGCCGCCGGGGTCGTCATCGGCCGCGACAAGCTGACCGATCTGGTGCCGGTCATGCGCGACACCAGCGGCGCGGGCATGGTCTGCCAGTACGACATGAAGGCCGTCGAAGACATCGGCCTGATCAAGATGGACTTCCTGGGCCTGCGCACCCTGAGCTTCCTCGACGAAGCCAAGCGGATCATGCGCGAATCGAAGAACGTCGAGATCGACTTCGACACTATCCCCTTCGACGACAAGATCACCTACGACCTGATGAGCCGGGGCGACACCAAGGGCGTGTTCCAGCTCGAAGGCGCGGGCATCGCGGACGCCAGCCGCCGCCTGAAACCCCGCCGCCTCGCGGACATCATCGCCCTGAGCGCCCTGTACCGCCCCGGCCCGATGGAGAACATCCCCACCTACGTGCGCCGCCACCACGGCCTGGAGCAGGTGGACTACGTCCGCGACGGCTTCCCCACCAGCGCGCAGTTCCTGGAGAAGATCCTGGCGGAAACCTACGGCATTCCCGTGTACCAGGAACAGATCATGCAGATCGCCTCCGAGGTCGCCGGATTCAGCCTAGGTGGCGCCGACCTGCTGCGCCGCGCCATGGGCAAGAAGGACGTGGCCGAGATGGCCCGCCAGCGCGATCTCTTCGTCGAGGGCGCGAAGGGGAACGACGTTCCCAAGGACGAGGCCAACAAGCTCTTCGACCTGCTGGACGCCTTCGCGAACTACGGCTTCAACAAGTCCCACTCGGCCGCGTACGGCGTCATCACGTACCAGACCGCGTGGCTGAAGGCCAACTACCCGGTCGAGTTCATGGCCGCCCTGCTGACTGTCGAGCGCAAGGACTCCGACAAGGTCGCGGAGTACATCAGCGACGCCCGCAAGATGGACGTGCGCGTGCTGCCGCCCGACATCAACCGTTCGGCCGCCGACTTCGCCGTGCAGGGCGAGGAAATCCTGTTCGGCCTGTACGCCATCAAGGGCCTGGGCGAGACCGCCGTGCTGAAGATCCTGGAGGAACGCGAACGCGCCGGGCGCTTCAAGTCCCTCGCGGACTTCTGCTCGCGCCTGGGCAACAAGGTCTGCAACCGCAAGGCCATGGAAAGCCTCATCAAGTCCGGGGCCTTCGACGCCTTCGGCGAGCGCAAACAACTCACCGAGAGCCTGGAAGAAGCCATGACCTGGGCACAGGGCGCCGCCGCCCTCGCCAACAGCGGCATGGACGCCCTGTTCGGCGCGCAGGAAGTCGCCCCGGAACCCGGCCTGAAACAGGGCGTCACCGGCTACACCGACCTCGAACGCCTGAGCATCGAAAAAGACGCCCTGGGCCTGTACATCTCCGGCCACCCCCTGGAGCAGCACGAGGGCCTGCGCGAGGCCGCCAGCTGCCGCATTTCCGACCTGGACACGTGGTTCACCACGCAGAACGTCGCACCAGGCAAGCGCATCAAGGCCGTCCTGGCGGGCATGGTCGAGAGCGTGGTCAAGAAACCCACCAAGAGCGGCGGCATGATGGCCCGCTTCATCCTCGCCGACGAGAGCGGCCAGACGGAACTCGTCGCCTTTTCCCGCGCCTACGACCGCATTCAGGACAAGCTGGTGAACGACACGCCCGCCCTCGTCATCGTCGAACTGGAAAGCGAGGACGGCGGCCTGCGCGCCATTGCCGAGGAACTCGTCAGCATCGAGCAACTGGACGAGGTTCCGAAGGTCATGTACGTGACCATCGACCTGGAGACCGCCAGCCCCGACGCCGTGGGTGAATTCCAGAGCGTGCTGGACGAACACGCCGGTTCCATGCCCACGTACCTGCGCCTGGAAACGCCGGAGCAGTTCGTGATCTACCAGCTCGACCACGGCATGGGCAGCCCCGACGCCATGAAGGTGCTGAACCAGACCTTCCCGTGGGCTGACGCTTACCTCGCGTACGACCAGCAGACCATCCTCGGCCGCTTCGCGCCCAAGCCCCCAGCATGGATGAACAAGCAGCAAGGGGGCGGGGGAATGCGGGCGTGATCCCGGCTGAGCTGGCCGCGGAGGCGTTGATCTGGGAATGGCAGAACGAGCTTGGGTTTCACGAACCAGGGGAATGGGCTGACTCCATCGGGAGCCGCTGCCCATTCTTTATGCGGTCTTCGTGTGAAACTTCCAAGAGTTCGCTGAGTGCCAGTCTGCCGGCCACCTCTCGCCCAGCAGTTCAGGGAGGCTGGGGCAGCCTTCCGCCGGTTGCGGTGGCGCTCATGTTGCCGGCGAGGCAGGTCTGCTCGACTACTGGGCTATTCACGGTATAGGGAGCACTGGGTCACCCGGGCAGCAGATCCACGACCTCGCCCACCAGTCCCAGTTCCTGTAATCGCCGGGCGATCAGTGAGCGGTGGCATTCGTCCGCGTGGCGCTCGTAGCACAGCAGGGCCACGTGCTCACGGGCGGCGAGTGAACCCAGTTCGTCCAGCGCGTCTCCCTGCGTGGCGAGGTGCAGGGTGTATGCGGCCTTCAGGGCGGCGAAGTCCTTGTCCAGCTTGTACGCCTTCCTCACGGCAGGCGGCGTGCCCAGGGCGCGCAGGTGCCGGTACGCGATGCCCTGCTCGTGCAGTGCGTTGCCCAGCGCGGTCTTGCTGTAGCCCCGGCGGCGGCTCTGGGCGCGTTCGCGGGTGTCCACGACCACGGAGATCCCGCTGGCCGTCAGGGTGCTCAGGAAGGCGTCGAGGGGCGTGTCCTCGTAGCCGATGGTGTGAAGCGTGGGCGCGGTCATGGCCCAACCGTACCGGGGGCACGGCTGGATGACCGTGATGGTCTCTCCGGCCGTGCCCCCGCTGGGGCTCCGTGCGCCGCCTCAGTCGCTGGCGACGCCCAGGTGTGGTTCGCCGCCGTGGTGCGGACGGATGTTTACGGGTTTGGCGTACCACGTCATGGCGGGGCGCGCGTCGAGCGTGAAGGTGTACCCGAGCCGTTCCCAGAAGCGGGCGCCGCGCGGGTTCTCTCCCAGCACGCTGGCCAAGATCCGGGTGGTACCGGCGGGCACGTGGCGTTCCAGGTACCGCACCGCCTGCTCGCCCAGGCGCTGGGACTGCCGGTCCTCGCGGATGAGCAGCAGGTTGATGGTCACGTCGCCGCGCTGCGGGTAATCGTTCTTGCAGTCGAGACTGCCGACGAGATCGCCGTGGTCGTCGTGCAGGAGGCGCAGGGCGCGCCGGGGGTCGAGCAGGGCAATTTCGATCTCGCGTTCTACGTCGCCCAGGGTGGGCACGCGGCTGCCCAGCAGGGCAAAGTAGCCGGGTGTGGCGGTGTACAGCGAGTGCAGCATCGGCGCGTGGTGCAGCGCCAAGGGAGTGGCGATCAAGAACGGGCCTCCCGTCCAGCATGAGGGAAGTAGGTTGTTCTAGGCTGGACGCTCGCAGCATACCTCCGGCGTTGTCACAGATCTGTGAATCTGCGTGCCCGGGGGACTTGAGCCTGGATTCACCCGTCCGGGGGTGGGCGTGCGGTACCCTTCCCGGATGACCGGCGGCTTCTACTCCTCCAGACTCGCGCGGCGTGGCGCGGTGCTCGCCCCGATGGCCGGGTACAGCGACGCACCCATGCGGCAGCTCGCCACGGAGCACGGCGCGCTGTGGACGGTCTCCGAGATGATCAGCGCGCGCGGCCTGATGGGCGGCGGCGACACCGAGAAGCTGAACCTGGGTCGACCGTACCCCGGCGAGCAGGGCCGCGTGGTGCAACTTTTCGGCGCGGACCCGGACGTGCTCGCGGGAGCGGTGGCGCGCGCCGAGGCGTGGTTTGCCCCGGCGGCCATCGACCTGAACATGGGCTGCCCCGTTCCGAAGATCAGGGGCAAGGGCGGCGCGTGCCTGCTCCAGACGCCGGAGGTGGCGTACACCCTGATCCAGGCCATGCGCGGGGCGACAGGCCTGGACGTGAGCGCGAAGATCCGCCTGGGCTGGGATCACGACCGCAGCGTGGAAGTCGCGCAGGGTCTCGCGGCGGCGGGCGCAGCGTTGATCACCGTGCATGGCCGCACCAGCGCGCAGCGGTATACCGGGCAGGCCGACTGGGACGCCATCGCCCGCGTGGCGGCGGCCGTGGACGTCCCGGTGGTCGGCAGTGGCGACATCACCAGTGCAGAGATCGCCCGGGAGCGCCAGCGCTGTGGGGTGGCTGCCGTCATGATCGGGCGGGGCGCGGTGGGCAATCCGTGGATCTTCACGGCACTCGCCACGGGCGAGGAGGTGTGGCCGGACGTCACCACGCGCGCCCGCACGGCCCTGCGCCACGCGGAACTTCAGACGACCTTCTACGACGACGATTCCGGTCGCCTGACCCTGCGCCCCCTGCGCAAGGTGCTGCCCGCCTACCTGCCGGATGTGCCCGAGGTGCGGGACGCGCTGGTGCAGGTCGTGACCGTGGACGACGTGCGCTCCGTGCTGAGCGCCGTGCTGGACACCCCCGTCACCTCAACGCGAACCGGAACACCTGAGAGCACCGGTGGGCCTGTGGCGGGGTATGCTGTACAGCACAGATGAACGTCAGCGAGTACTACGCCTACCTATCCGCCGCACGGGAGCACCTGTGGAACTTTCTGCGGGCGCTTCCGCAGGCGGACCTCGACCGTGACCTGATCGAGTCCGGCGACCGGTTCCATACCATCAAGGATCTGGTGCTGCACGTCACGGATGTCGAGGATCACTGGGTGCACTCGGTGGCGCGGGGCGACGGCGTGAATCGCGAGGGCCGTTTCGCGCACGACTGGGTGAAGCCCGACGCGGCGCAGTACGACCTGTCGTGGATCATCGAGTACGGCCGCGAGGTGAATGAACGCACCCGCGCCTTCCTGGCCTCCGGCCCGGACATGAACCGCAGCGTGAAACTCGTTCAGGACGACCCTGCGAGCGACACGGTCACGCTCGACCAGCTGATGTGGCACGTGATGACGCACGAGGTGCGCCACACCGCGCAGATCACCCTGATGATCCGGCAGCTGGGCCACACACCCCCCTGGCTGGACTACATGCGGTTTGCCCGCCCGCACGTCACCGCCGCGCAGAGTGGCGGCGTGGACGGCCTGGGACTCGACGACGACGGCGACGACCTGTAAGGCTCCGAACCAGGCCGCCAGGAGGAACGCGTCCTGGCGGCTTTGCTGCCGATTTACATGATCCGCTGGCCGAGCAGGCTGGCGGCCATGCCCACCATGACTTCCGCCGTCTGGTTGTGCGTGTCCAGGATGGGATTGACCTCCACGATATCCATGGACGTCACCCGGCCGGACTCGCACAGCAGCTCCATCAGCAGGTGGCCCTCGCGGTAGGTCAGGCCGCCGGGCACGGGGGTTCCCACGCCGGGGCACACGCCGGGGTCGAGGGCGTCCGCGTCGAAGGACACGTGAATGCCGGCCGCGCCGCTCAACTGCTCGAGTGTCTGCTCGATGATCCGCGTAATGCCGAGTTGATCCACGTCCTTCATGGTGTAAGCGCGGATGCCCGCCTCGCGCATGGCGTCGCGTTCGCGGATGTCCACGGAACGGATCCCGATCATGGTGATGTCCTCCGGCCGGAGCGTCCAGCCGCCGCCGAGCGCCACCAGACCCGGATCGCCCAGCCCGGTCAGGTGCGCGACGGGCATGCCGTGGATGTTCCCGCTGGGACTGCTCTCCGGGGTGTTGTAGTCCGTGTGGGCATCCACCCAGATCACGCCCAGACGGGTTCCCTGAGCGTCCTGTCCCGGGGCGCCCATTCGGTGGGCCGCCAGGCGGCGGGCGTTGCCGGCCACGGTGCCCATGCTGACTGAATGGTCGCCGCCCAGCGTCAGCGGGAACACGTCCGGCGGCAGGGCGGCCACGCGCTCGGCGGCGCGTCGGCACGTGTCCAGGATGGGTTCCAGGAAGACCAGGCCGCCGCTCGCGTGCTTGTCGAGCGTCTCGGGAATGGGCACGGGCACATCGCCCAGGTCGTCCACGTGATGCCCCAGGTCGCGCAGCGTGCGGGCCAGCTGGGCGTTGCGCAGGGCGGAGGCGCCCATGTCCACGCCGCGTCGGCCCGCGCCCAGATCCATGGGAATGCCCAGAATGGAAACGTTCATGGATTCAGCGTAGCGGCTGCCGGTGGATATGCCTTGCGGCTGCAACATTATGTTCAGGCGGGCTGTGTAGGGCGGTTCCCGCGCCTGATCCAGTGAATAGTCATGCTGACGGTTTCGGCGGGTGCGCCCAGGTGGTCAGGTCGCCGTCGTCCCGACTCCAGCTGATCCCGGTGCGTTCGAAGCCCACCTTCTCCAGCACGCGCTCGCTGGCGCGGTTGGTCACGGCCGTGTCCGCCGTCACGCGACGGACGCCGGGGAGGGTATGCAGGTGCGTGACCAGGGCACCGACCGCCTCGGTCGCGTAGCCGTGGCCCCACACGGCGGGGTTCATGCCGTAGCCGATCTCCAGGTCGCCCGCTGCATTCGTGTGGCCGGTGGTGCCCAGTTGCCCGATGGCCTGGGGGTGGGCGCGCGTCACGACGGTGAAGGAGGTGTCCGGCTGCACGTCTTCCTGCCGGGGGTGCAGCCGGGCCAGGATGGCCGGGAAGAAGTGCAGGGGATCGCCGGGCCACTCGGCCGGGAAGTGTACGCGCAGCGGGCCGTCGGGGCCAGCGCAGTCCAGATCGAAGGAGGAGCGTTCCAGCCGCTGCTGGATCATGCGGCGGGTCAGGGGCAGCAGCAGCGTACGCGGGGTGATCAGGATCGCCACACCGCAGCGTATCCGCCCAGGGGCCGGTGGTGGGCGCTAGATGACCGGCGCCGGTGGGCCCGCTGCGGGCTAGACTCGGCAGACCGCTTTGCGCACGACCCCGGGCACCCGCAGTCCAGGACACAGCAGTGCCGCCCCCCGTTTCACATGACCGACCCCGCCACACCGCACCCCGACCCCCAGTCCGCGCCGTCCGCCCGCCCGGTTCTGGGCAAGCGCGCGCTGCTGCTCGCGGACATGGTGCATCCCTTCGTGTACCGCGAGAGTTTCCCGAACGGCGTGCCGGACGTGGATCTGGTGCTGGCTGCCGGGGACCTGCCCGGCTCGTACCTGGAGTTTGTGGCGAGCAAACTGACCGTGCCGGTCGTGTACGTGCACGGGAACCACGCCAATGAGCTGGTGGTGAACGAGGATGATCACCGCGTGCCGCCCCGGGGGGTGATCGCCGCGCACCGCCGCGTGGTCGAGGAAGCTGGCCTGCGGATCGCCGGGTGGGGCGGCGCGCCCCGCTACCGGCAGGGCGGTACCGGCCAGTATTCGCCCGCCGAGGCGAGGTGGGGGCTGGGCCTGCTGTCCCTGAGGGCGCGCCATGGCGTGGACGTATTTCTCACGCACGCGCCGCCGCTCGGCCCACACGCCGGGCCGGATTTCGCTCACCGGGGGGATCCGGAGATCACGCGCTTCATGGCGCGGCGCCAGCCCAGCGTGCTCGTGCACGGCCACATCCACGAGTACGACGGCAAGAAACTGGAGTACGTGGACGAACAGCTGGGCATCCGGGTGCTGAACGCTTACGGCTACCGCATCGTCGATCTGTGAGGGCCAGGACGGGCTGGGAAGCGTCAGCCCAGGGTGGATGCTGTGCCAGTTGGCTTAAAGCTTGATTGGCGCGTCGCACATACGGTGCCATATCCTCCATGCCACACTTCCTGTACGGCAGCACCATCAGCACCACACTGGTCATCGTGGCCGGTCGTCGTTCCGTATCTGCCACAGGGGGAGACGCCCACCCCTTCATCAACGGGCGTGCGAGCGGGCCACCAGCGGCCACAGGAGGGTTCGAGTCCCTCCGCCCGCCGAACCCATCAAGACCACGGCGGCCAGGATGAAATGCCTGGCCGCTGCTCTTCAGTCACAAAGGCGGGAGCGAGGCCGCGAACGCCGCGACCCGCTACGATCTGCCCATGACGTCCAACGCCCGGCACTTGCGGGAGTTTCACCGCGCCATCGGCCTGACCCCACCGGAGGCACCTACCGTCCCCAGGGGCGAGCTGTTGGCCCTGCGTCGCACCCTGATCGAGGAAGAGGTCGCGGAGGTGAACGCCGAGTTCGCGGTTCTGGCCGCGCGCCTGGAGGCCGGTGAGACTCCCGGCCCGGACGCCCTGGTGGCCCTGGCGCACGAACTCGCCGACCTGCTGTATGTCACCTACGGCGCGCTGGATACCCTGGGTGTGGATGCGGACGCTGTGTTCGCGGAGGTGCACCGCGCGAACCTGACCAAGGCGAGCGGCCCGCGCCGCGCCGACGGCAAACAGCTCAAGCCCGAGGGCTGGCAGCCGGCCGACGTGGCCGGCGTGCTGGCCCGGCAGGGAACCGGCGGCCTGGACTGAAAGCCACGTTCAGAAAGCACGGTTCAGAACGGCGTTTCTTCCTCGACCGCCTGCGGGGCCGGGCGGGCGGCGGGTGCGCTGGGGGCGGGCCGGGTGGGAGCCGGGCGCGCCGCCTGGGGCTGTGACGGCTGCGGCTGGGCTGCCCGACCGCCACCGCCGGGGAGGGCGTAGCGATCCTGTCGTTTGCCGCCCCGGAAGATCGCCAGGGTGACGTACTCGAACTCTCCGTCGGACTTCTCGCGCAGGTGATCTGGATCGGTGCTTTTCGCGCCGCGCGAGTACTTCACGGCGGCGGGGAGTTTCATCTTGCGGCTGTCCACGGCTTCCAGTTCACGGCGGCGGTACGCGTGCCCCTTGTGGATCACGAGTTCCTCGCCGTCGGGGCTGATCCATTTGCGCGCGCCGATCAGCGTCCAGTCGAAGTCGGGTTCGTTGTCGAGCGGGAACTGATAGCCGCCGGTGGGCACCTCGCCGCTCGTCCAGCCGAGGCGGCCGTACTGGCGCTGGACATCCAGCAGTTTGTCAGCGCTGTCCACGTCGACCGTGACGCGCGCTCCGAGATCCGTCAGAAATTCAATATGTAACACAGTCCCTCCTTACGTAAATAACATAACACAGTTTGGGGAGTTGGTGGAGGGAGGTGCTCAGGCCCGCCGGGTCAGCACGTAGAACGCGCGCTCGCCCTCGCGCGCCAGCCCACTGACCTCATAGTCACGGGCCAGATACGCCGACAGCGCCGCCCGCAGGGCCAGACGCCACGCCCTACGGGTGGCCGGTTCCAGGGCCTCCGGGCGAACAGGCACCTCGACCAGCACGCGCCCTGATTCCAGCGCATCATCCACAGGCCCCGGCTCCTGGCGATCCGGCTCTGCGGCCAGGGCCAGTTCCCCCTCGACACGCTCGGGTGGCCGTTCCACGGGCGCGGTGGTCAGATCCCACTCGATCATCAGCCGGTCGGCGGGTTCCGCCGCGTTCCGGTCGTCCGACAGGGCGTACCAGTCCGGGTGGTAGGTGCGGGCCACCGCCCCCAGCTTGCCCAGGTTCAGGCGGGCGTTGCGGGCCACCATCGGGTCAAAGGTCCACGTCATCCGCGTGTACCCCTGTGCCAGCGCCCGCGCCCGCTGTGCGAGCTTCAGCACCACCGCCACGCCGCTGCCCCGCCACTCGGGCCGCACGGCCAGCAGATGCGAGTGGTGCCACCCCTGACCGTCCACGCGGGCCGGAAACCCGTAGGCCAGCCCCACCGGCACCTCCTGCTGGTCGCCCGCCGCCGGGTATGCGGCCAGGACAATGCCGCCCGTCGCCGCGCTGATCCGGAACATGGTGCCCGGCAACACCTCGCGGTCGGCATAGCCCCACGCAGCCACCTGCACGTCCTCCAGCGCCCTCATGGCCCACGGATCCGTCACGTCGCGGATCACGAAGGCCCGGTCGGTGTCAGTGGTGGCGCTCAAGGGTGGAATTCCTCCTGCACCTCGGCGATGCTCTCCACGAACTCGCGGTTCAGCGTCACGCCGATGCCCGGCCCCGTGGGCACCGGCATCAGGCCGTCATGGGCTTCCAGCGGCTCGTTCACCACGTCCGTCTCCCAGTAGCGGCTCGCGCTGCTCGTGTCGCCCGGCAGCGTGAACCCTGGCAGGGTCGAGAGGTGGATGTTGTGCGCGCGGCCCACCCCGCTCTCCAGCATGCCGCCGCACCACACCGGCGCCCCGAAGGCCTGCGCAATGTCATGCACGCGCCGCGCCTCCGCGTGACCGCCCACCCGCGCGACCTTCACGTTGATAACGCGCCCCGCGTCCAGCGCCAGGCCTTTGCGGGCATCGGCGGCGCTCGCCACGCTCTCGTCCAGGCACAGCGGCGTGGCCAGGCGGCCCTGGAGTGTCGCGTGATCCACCAGGTCATCCCACGCCAGCGGCTGTTCGATGTACGTCAGCCCGAACGCGTCGAGCGCCCGTAGCCGGCCCGTGTCGGCCAGCGTGTACGCCGAGTTCGCGTCCACCGTCAGGCGGATGTCCGGGAAGGCTTCCCGCACGGCACGCACCGGCTGCACGTCCCAGCCAGGTTTGATCTTCAACTTGATCCGCCGGTAGCCCTGCTCCACATGGCGGCGCACCACGTCCACGGTCGCCGCCTCGTCCGCCTGGATGCCCAGGCTCACGCCCACTTCCACACTGTCCTTGCGGCCGCCCAATAGCGTGCCCAGCGGAACGTTCAGCATCCGCGCCCACAGATCCCACGCGGCCATCTCGACCATGGCGCGCGCCATGCGGTTCCCGCGGAACGACCCCAGGGCGTCCTCCAGCGCCTCGGGATTCGCGAAGGTACGGCCCAGGATGCGCGGCAGGAACACCTCGCGCAGCAGGTGCAACCCGCCCGCAATCGTTTCCTCACGGTACATGGGCGCAAATTCCATGGTGCCTTCCGACAGGCCCTGCACTCCATCGCCGTGCAGCACCAGCAAGGGCACGATCTTCTCGGTCTGCACGCCGAAACTCGTCTCGAACCGGAATTTCAGCGGCAGGCGCACGACCATCAGTTCAGCAGCATGGATACGGAGCATGTTCTCAGTATGGAGCGCGAACCCGCCCTGATCGCGGAGGATCGGCGACGAGGACTGATCACTATCAGGAGTCTGGTCACTAAAGTCTGGGTGAATTCGACACTCTTTCGGAGCATCGAGCGAATGTGATGATGCAGGGGTTGACACGTGACGACCTCGCGAGTATTGTTTCTGAGCCTCCACGGAGGCGGGATGCATGACAGGTGAAGC